>CAZMKX010000131.1:0-8175 GCA_964566375.1 uncultured Myxococcales bacterium | reverse complement strand
GACGCGGGCGCGACGCAGATCCTGCTCTCGCCGCTGAAGCCGCTGCGCCTGGACGGGGAGATGGGTGACGCGCTGAAGGCGCTGGCTCCGTGACATGCCGTCGGCGATCGCGCACGCAGCTCCGGCTCTCGCGCTGATTCCGCTCTTCGCCCGGCGCGGCACGCCCGCGCGGCTCTGGGCACTCGGCGTGGTCTGCGCGATCGCGCCGGATCTGGACGTGCTGGCCTTCCGGCTGCGCGTTCCGTACGAGCACGCGCTCGGTCACCGCGGGCTCTGGCACTCCGTGCCGTTCGCTGCAGTCGCCGCGCTCGTCGCGACGCTCGCCGCGTTCCCGTGCGCGCAGCCTGGATTCTCGCGCGGACGCGCCTGGCTCTACCTGTTCCTGGCGACCGCGTCGCACGGGCTCCTGGACGCGTGCACGAACGGCGGCCTGGGCGTCGCGCTGCTGAGCCCGTTCGACCCGACGCGCTACTTCCTTCCGTTCCGGCCGATCGAGGTGTCACCGATCCGTGTCGCCGCGTTCTTCTCCGCGCGCGGCTTGGAGATCCTGCGCAACGAGGGGATCTGGGTCTGGCTGCCATGCGCGGCGCTGGCCGCGACGGCGATCGCACTCCGCCGCGCGCGCGCGAAGGGCGGTGCCGCGTGACCAGCGGGGTCGTGGCCGTGTTCCAGACTCGGATCGAGGCTGAGATTGCGCGCGCCCGGCTCGAGGCGCTCGGCATTCCCGCGTGGATCGACGCGGACGACGCGGGCGGCCTGTACCCGCAGTTCCAGTTCCGCGGCGTGCGGCTCGTCGTCGACGCCGGCGACCGCGAGGCCGCAGAGCGGATCCTCGCGCAGTCCGAGCCGGCGAGCGAAGAGATCCGCGGCGATCTCGAAGCGGCGGAGCGCGTCGTTCGCGCGCCGCCCATGCGCAGCCCGGGCCCCGGGCGGCTCACGGCGCGCTCGGCGCTGGCGGCGCTCCTCGCGCTCGCGGCCTTGGGGCTGCTGCTTCGCAGGCTTCTCGCGTGACCGACCGGAGCGCGCGCGCGCACGTCGAAGCGCGCCTGCTCGCGCTGGTCGGCGGTGATCCGTTCGCCGAGGTGATTCGCGCGGCGGAGACGCATCGAGAGTCACACGGCCCCGCTTGTGGCCTGTATCCCGCCGGGCCGGGCGTCATGCGCCTGGCGGCGTCGCTCGTCCGCGCGGCGCAGCCGAGGCGCGTTCTCGATCTCGGCGCGGGCTTCGGGTACAGCAGCCTTTGGCTCGCCCGCGCGGCGGGGCCCGCGGCGTCGGTGACGGCGATCGATCGCTTCCCGGAGCACGTCGCGCGCGCGACCGGGTTCGCACGGGTGTTCGGTCTCTCGGAGCGGCTCGCGTTCGTCGCGGGTGACGTCGCCGAGGTGCTCGAGACGGTCGAGGGCCCCTTCGACTTCATCCACGACGACGCCTGGTTCGCGGTCGAGCCCGCGCACCTGGAGCGCGTCGTCGCGCTCCTGCGACCGGGCGGAACGCTGACCATGCCGAACTGGTTCCTGCTGGAAGACGCGATCACCGGCGCGCCGCGCCGCGACTGGGCGGAGTTCGCCGGTCCGACGTGGGCGGCCGACACGCTCGCGTACGCCCGAAGGTTGGCGCGCGACCCACGGCTCGACGTCACGTGGACGGTGGATCCCGCTCTCGGGATCGCCGTGAAGCGCGGGCCCGAGGTATCGTGAAGCCGGGCGCGACCCGTGTAGAGGATCGAGGGATGGGCAAGACGTACGGCGAGATCGACGAGCGACTGCGAGCGTTCATCGCGGCGCAGCACTGCTTCTTCGTGGCGAGCGCTCCGAGCGGACCGGGCGGCCACGTGAACTGCTCGCCGAAGGGCGTCGATTCGTTCCGCATCCTCGGACCGACGGAGGTCGCCTACCTCGATTTCGTCGGCAGCGGCGTGGAGACGATCGCGCACGTCCGCCAGAACGGACGGGTGGTGATCATGTTCTGCGCGTTCGCCGGGCCCCCGAACATCGTGCGCCTGCACGGCCAGGGTCAGGTCGTCGAGCCGCACGACGAGGGCTTCGCTCCGTTGCTCGCGCGTTTCACGCCGAAGCCGGGGATTCGCGCGATCGTGCGCGTCGCGGTCTCGCGGATCGGCGATTCGTGCGGATACGGGGTGCCGCTTCTCGACTACGTCGGCGAGCGCACGCAGCTCGCGGCCTGGGCCGAACGCAAGACCGAGGCGGGCCTCGTCGAGTATCAGCGCGAGAAGAACGCGACGAGCCTCGACGGCCTTCCGGGCCTGCGCTGGCCGGAGAAGGCGTGATGGACCCGGCTTCCTTTCTGGCCGCACTGCGCGCGGGCGACGAGGCCGCGATCGAATCCGCGCTGTGCGCGGACCCGGCGCTCGCGCGCGCCCGCGACGAGAACGGCGTCTCGGTGGTGTGTCTCGCCGTCTATCTCGGCCGTTCAGCGATCGCGCAGCGTCTGGGCTCGCTCCGCGACGACCTCGACGTCTTCGAGGCCAGCACGCTGGGGAACGATTCGCGCGTGCGAGTGTTGCTCGACGCGGCACCGGCGCTCGCCAGCGCGTACTCGCCCGACGGGTTCCACCCGCTGGGCTACGCCTGCTTCTTCGGCCACCGCGCGCTCTTCGAGCTGCTCGTCGCGCGGGGCGCGGATCTCGAGGCTCCGGCGCGGAACGCGATGCGCGTCCGACCGCTGCACAGCGCCGTCGCGCAAGCCGACCCCGCGCTCGCCCTGCACATGGCGCGACGGCTGCTCGAAGCCGGTGCATCTGCCGCCGCGGTCCAGCAGGGCGGCTTCACACCGCTGCACGAGGCGGCGCTGCGCGGACACGCGCCGCTGGTCGAGCTCCTGCTCGCGCACGGGGCCGATCCCGACGCGCGCAACGCCGACGGCAAGACCCCGAGAGACTGCGCGCGCGACGCCGGACATGACGCGCTCGCCCGTCGGCTCGCGAGGCGATAGCCAGTCGGTGCAAACGGACGCATCGGAGGACGGGTGATGGCAGGTCTTGGAGACGTGAGCTCGGTCGCGCAGGTGATCCAGCTCTCGGTCGCGCCGGTCTTTCTGCTCTCGGGCATCGGCGCGATGCTCGCCGTCATGACGAATCGCCTGAGCCGCGTGATCGACCGCGCGCGCTTCCTCGAGTCGAGCCTGGAACGAGCGACGGCAGAGGCGCGCGCGGCGGCTTTCGCCGAGCTTGCCACGCTCTCGCTGCGCGCGAAGCTCGTGAGCCGCGCGATCACGTTCTGCACGCTGACGGCGCTCCTGGTCTGCACGGTGATCGCGATCTTGTTCTCGAGCGCCTTCCTCCATTTCGAGGCGGGCATCGCCGTCGCGCTGCTCTTCATCGCCGCCATGCTCTGCTTCTTTCTCGGGCTGCTCTGGTTCTTGCGCGAGATCTTCATCGCGACGGCGACGCTGCGGATCGGCCCGGCCTAGGACTCGCGACGGAGGTCGCTCCTGGGGCCCGGCGATTCACTCCATGAGGTGAATGCAACACGAGTGAGCGGTTGCGCGCTCGCGTACCGGAGCAGCGCGGCTACGACCCCGTTCCCGAAGAAGTCGAGTTGTTCCGGTTCGATGGGACAGGGTAGTCTGCCGCGGTCCACCCAGAGGGAGTGTTTCATGAAGCAGTACGGCGCAGAGTTCGTCGGTACGTTCTGGCTGGTGCTCGGGGGCTGCGGAAGCGCGGTTCTCGCGGCGGGCTTTCCCGAGGTCGGCATCGGCCTGCTCGGTGTCTCGATCGCCTTCGGCCTCACCCTGCTCACGATGGCGTACGCCATTGGACACATCTCGGGCTGTCACATCAATCCCGCCGTGTCCATCGGACTGTGTCTCGGCGGGCGCTTCCCGGCGAGTCAGCTCCTGCCGTACATCGTGGCGCAGGTGCTCGGTGGCATCGTCGCGGGTGGCGTGCTCTACGTGATCGCGTCCGGTCAGATCAGCTTCGACGTCTCGGCGGGCTTCGCGTCGAACGGCTACGGCGAGCACTCCCCCGGCGGCTACTCGCTGCTCTCGTGTCTGGTCACCGAGGTGGTGATGACGATGATGTTCATCTTCGTGATCCTCGGCGTCACCGAGAAGCGCGCGCCCGCAGGCTTCGCCGGAATTCCGATCGGGCTCGCGCTCACGCTGATCCACCTGATCAGCATTCCCGTCACGAACACGTCGGTAAACCCCGCGCGAAGCACGGGCGTGGCGGTCTACGTGGGCGGCTGGGCGCTCGAGCAGCTCTGGCTGTTCTGGAGCGCGCCGATCGTCGGCGCCGCGATTGGTGCGCTTCTGTACCGCTTCGTCGGCGAGAGCGACGCCTGAGGCGGGCTCAAGCGAGGTCGAGCTCGCAGAACCGGCGAACGGAGTTGATCAGGTACCTGCCCGACGCGCGCGCGAGCGCGTCGACGGGCAGGACCGCCTCCTCGATCGCGCCGTCCTCGAGAAGCTGACTCCGGAACGTGCCGGGCAGAAGTCCCGACGCGACGGGAGGCGTGAGCCGGCGGCCATCGAGCTCGAGCACCAGGTTGGCGCTGCACGTCTCGGTCAGCTCGCCGCGCTCGTTCCAGAGCACCACATCCTGGACCCGCGGCCGCGCGGCCAGGGCGCGCTCGTAGACCGCGCGCCGGGAGGTCTTGTGGCGCAGGAATTCGTCGCCGCTGTCGACCGGCTCGGCCGCGAGCGCGACGCGTACGGCGGTGCTGGGCTTCACGTCGACGTCCTCGAGGAAGATCGCGCCGTCGGCCGAGACCTCGAGCCGGACTTTGCGCGGCCGGTCGCGAAGCCGGGTCGCGTGCTCGGCCAGGCGGATCTGGACCAGGCCCATGTCGACGCGGAAACGGAAGTGCGCGGCGGAGCGCTCGAGCCGCAGCAGGTGCCGCTCGAGCAGGAAGTAACCGCGCCCCGGCTCCCAGAGCAGCGCTTCGAAGAGCGCGAACGAATCGGCCATACGCCGCCTCTGTAGCACAGCTCCCGCGCGCGGGGATCGGCTACGATGCGCGCGGGAAAGGCGGTCGATGCAGCAGATCCTGGTGTACGCGGACTCGCTCTCATGGGGAATCGTGCCGAACACGCGCGAACGACTTCCGTTCACCGCGCGCTGGCCCGGCGTGCTCGAGGCCGAGCTCGCGCGCGCGGGAGTGCCGGTGCGCGTGATCGAGGACTGTCTGAACGGGCGGCGCACGGTCTTTGACGATCCGTACAAGCCGGGTCGCAACGGGCTCGAGGGCCTCGAGCAGCGCATCGAGATCCACTCGCCGCTCGCGCTCGTCGTGCTCTTGCTCGGCACCAACGACTTCCAGGTCATGCACGCGAACGACGCGTGGCAGTCGGCGCAGGGCATCGCGGTACTGGTGCGCGCGATCCGGCGCGCGCCGATCGAGCCGGGCATGCCCGTGCCGCCGATTCTGATCGTCGCCCCACCGCCCATCCAGACGCCGAAGGGCGCGATCGCCGCGAAGTTCCGCGGTGGCGACGCGAAGTGCGTGGGGCTCGCGGCCGCCTATGCGGGAGTCGCGCGCGAGCTGGACTGCGATTTCTTCGACGCGGGAAGCGTGACGACGTCGAGCCGCGTCGACGGGGTTCACCTGGACGCGGACCAGCACGAGGTGCTCGGACGCGCGCTCTCGGCGCCGGTTCGCAAGACGCTCGCGTTGCGGGCGGAGGGAGTCGCATGACGCTGCGCGTGGTCGGTGCCGGGCTCGGACGGACGGGGACGCTATCGCTCAAGCTCGCGCTGGAGCGCCTGCTCGGCGGGCCGTGTCACCACATGATGGAGGTGTTCGCGCACCCCGAGCAGCTGCCGTCCTGGCACGCGGCCGCGCGCGGCCGGATGCCGGATTGGCACGAGCTCCTGAAAGGCTACGTCGCGGCGGTGGACTGGCCGTCCGCAGCGTTCTGGCCCGAGCTCGCCGAGGCCTTTCCCGACGCCCTCGTGCTGCTCTCGGTTCGCGACGCCGACGCATGGTGGAAGAGCGCAGGAGGAACGATCTTCCCCGCGCTCGAGCACGCGACGTCCCCGGAGTGGCGCGCGATGATCGACGATCTCTTCGCGGCGCGATTCACGTCCGCGTACGCGGACCGCGACGCGGCGATCGCCGCCTTCGAGCGGAACAACGCACGCGTGCGGGAGCGGATTCCCGCGCGGCGGCTGCTCGAGTGGCGCGCGGGCGACGGCTGGGCGCCGATCTGCCGCGCGCTGGGCGTTCCGGTTCCCGCCGAGCCGTTCCCGCACGTGAACACGACGGCGGAGTTCAACGCGCGTCGCGCTCCGGTGTAGGGTGACGAGGGCGGCGTCAGGGGCGCCAGTGGTACAGGACGTCGGGTTCGCTCTCGGGTGGAGGGCTGACGCCGAACTTCACCGCCCGCAGGCCGTGCTTCTCGTAGAACGCGCGCGCCTTGGTGTTCCGCACGTGGGTGTGCAGCTCGAGGCCCGCGGGAGAGAGGGCGATCGCTCGGCGGAGCAGCGCCTCGCCCACGCCGCGCCGCTGCGCGTCGGGATGCACGTACAGCCGGTCGACGTAGCTCGCGCGGAGCGCCAGGAAGCCGACGATGCGCGCGCCGTCCACGGCCACCCAGATCGCGCAATCGGGAAGAACGTTCGCGACGAAGAAGTCGCGGTCGTCGTCGAGGCTCCGGTCGCGCTCCTGCGGGATGAAGTCGTAGGTGTCGCGCTTGGTCTCGTTCCAGATGCGGACCACGTCCTCGACGTCGTCGGCGGCGAGCGGGCGGATCGAGACCACGTCGCGATTCTGGCGGCCGGCGACCGCGCGCGCCACACTCGTCGCGCGGAGACGGGCCGGCCCGGGCCCGACGCGCTCGAAGTCGCGCGCGCACGTGCCGATGAGCGCGGAATGCCCGATCGATGCTTTCGCCGGACCCGCCGGTGAGCCCGCCCGTTGCAACGTTCGGGACGCGGTCGCCGGGGCGCAGCTACGTGGTGCGCCGCGCGGCCTACGCGGTGATCTGGAGCCCCGAAGGCCGGGTCGCGACCGTGAAGACGCGCCGCGGCCACTTCCTTCCGGGGGGAGGGATCGAGGCGGGCGAGAGCGACGAGGCTGGACTGATCCGCGAGGTGCGCGAAGAGTGCGCGCGCGCGATCGCGCTCGGCCCGCGCATCGCCGAGGCGGTGCAGTTCTTCCGCGCCTCGCGCGGCTACTTCGAGGGTCGTCACGTCTTCTTCGCGGGCGCGTTCGCGAGCGAGCCCGAGGGCGTCGGCGAGCACGAGCTCGTCTGGCTCGACCTCGAGGGGGCGCGCGCGCGGCTGTTCCACGCGAGTCATTTCTGGGCGATCGGCGTCGGCCGGGGCGGGGAGCGCTGAGCTACACTGCGCGGCGATGGCCCGAATCCTCGCCGAGCGCGTCACTGCCGAGATCGACTCGGAGGTCTGCGTCTTCCTGATCGGAATGCGCGTGAACCGGCTCTGGAAGATCCACCGCTGGCTTCCCGTCGTGCGCGCGATGGGCCGGATGCTGCGGGAGCTCGAGACGCTCCCCGAGTCGGGCTTCCTGGGAGCGCAGCAGTGGTTCGGGAACCCGTCGCTGATGGTGCAGTACTGGCGCTCGTTCGAGGCCCTGGAAGCATACGCGACGAGCCGCGATCGGGCGCACCTGCCGGCGTGGGCGGAGTTCAACCGGCGCGTCGGCAGCAACGGGGACGTCGGCATCTGGCACGAGACCTACCGCGTGCGGCCGGGTGACTTCGAGTGCGTCTACAACAACATGCCCGCGTTCGGACTCGCGAAGGCCACGCGGCTCGTTCCCGCGACCGGGCGGCGCGAGACGGCGCCCGGGCGCATGCAGTAGGAGGCCCGCGTCGTGCCCGTCGAGGTTCTCGGCATCGATCACGTGTATCTCGCGGTGCGCGATCTGGCGGTGTCGGCGCGCTTTTACGACGGCGTGATGGCGGTGCTCGGCTACCGCCGCGTCGAGTCGACGATCGGCGGCGATCCGCACGTGCACTACTACAACCGCCAGTTCGGCTTCTCGCTGCGGCCGGCGCGACCCGGAACATCCGCGCACGATCCGTACGCGCCGGGGCTTCACCATTTCTGCTTCCGCGTGCTCGACGAGCGCGCCGTCGACCGGGCTGCGAGCGAGCTGCGTGAGAAGGGCGTCGTGGTCACCGAAGGGCGCGTCTATCCGGAGTACGCGCCCGACTACTACGCGGTGTTCTTCGAAGATCCCGACGGCATCC
>CAZMKX010000130.1:0-8176 GCA_964566375.1 uncultured Myxococcales bacterium | reverse complement strand
GTCGAGCGCGGCCACCTCGCGAACATCTCGCTGATCCTGCTCGTGATCTTCGTGCTGCACTCGGTCACGTACCGCTCGGCTCTCTCGGGCGGGATCATCTTCCTGCAGCTCGCGACGGCGACGCTGCTCTCGCTCGCGTTCATGGCCGTTCGGGGCGTCGGGCTGAACATCAATACGCTTCCGGTTCAGGCGGTGGGCGTGGGCGTGGGGGTCGACTACGCGATCTACATCGTCGACCGCATCCGCCAGGAGATGGCGCTGCGCGGGAACCTCGACGACGCGATCCGCGCCGCCGTGAAGACGACCGGGATGGCCGTGACCTTCACCGGCACGACGGTGGTCGGCGGGATCGGCTTCTGGGTCTTCTCCAACCTGCGCTTCCAGGCCGAGATGGCGCAGCTGCTGATCGTCCTCATGGCGATCAACATGCTCGCGGCGGTCACGCTCGTGCCGGCGCTCTACTCGATCCTGCGCCCGGGCGTGGCCGCGGACGCGGTGCGGCCGGCGAGCGCGGAGACGCGCGTCGACTCCGCGGACGAGGCGGCCGCGTGAGCCCTTCGGACGCGATCGGCTCGGGCGGCGTGACGCTTCTGCTGATCGCATTCTTCCTGAATCTGTTCGGCTGGGTCGAATCGGGGGCGCGCGCGTACCAGGTGCTCAACCTGGCGGGCGCCGCCCTCGCGTGCTGGGCGTCGTGGATGATCGGGTTCGTTCCCTTCGTGGTGCTCGAGGGCACCTGGGCGGTCGTCGCGACCGTCGCGCTCGTGCGCGGCATCGCGACGCGACACTGAAAGGAGACGCGAGATGAGGCTGTCCGGAAAGGTCGCGATCGTCACCGGAGGCGCGCGCGGAATCGGCGCTGGAATCGCGCGCTGCCTCGCGGACGAAGGCGCGCGCGTCGGCATCGTCGACATCGACGGCGCCGAAGCCGAGAAGACCGCGGCGTCGCTCGGCGTGAGAGCGCTCGGCCTCGCGGCCGACGCATCCGACGAGAACGCGATCGCCGCGGCGACGGCGCGCATCCACGCCGAGCTCGGCGGGCTCGACGTCTTCGTGAACAACGCGGGCGCCGGAACCGGCGTGATCCGCCCCGAGGAGATCCCCACGGGACCCGGTCTCGAGAACCTGCCGCAGGCGTCGTGGGACGCGCAGCTCGCGAACAACCTGCGCACGACCTTCGCCGGCTGCAAGGCGGCGATCCCTCGCCTGCGCGCGCGCGGCGGCGGCACGATCGTGAACATCGCGTCGATCGCGGCGCTGATCCCGTCCCCCCAGCTCGCCGCGTACGGTGCCGCCAAGGCGGGCGTCGTCCACCTGACGAAGACGCTCGCGCTCGAGCTCGGCCCGTCGAACATTCGCGTGAACGCGATCTGCCCCGGTTTCCTGTGGACGCGTGCGTGGGAGGGCCTTGCGACGATGATGAAGCTGACGCGGCCCGAGTTCCGCGACATGACGCCGCGCGACATCTTCCTCGCGGCGGTGAAGCAGGCGGCGCCGCTCGGGCGCGAGCAGACGCCGGAGGACATCGGCAAGCTCACCTGCTTCCTCGCCAGCGACGACGCGCTGAACATCACGGGGCAGGAGATCAAGGTCGACGGCGGAATCACGCTGCGCACCGGCAGCGGAGTCTGATCAGAAGAGGGGAAGCTGCGACGTTCCGGGCCGGCGGAACGCGGCGATGCTGAGCATCGGCCCCGACGGGAGCAGGCCCGTCCGCTTGCGCGAGAGTGCGACGAGCTCGGCGATCTGCTCCGCCCAGAGGCCCGTCCCTCGGTGCCGCACGCCGAAACGCGAGTCGCTGAGCGCGCCGTCGCGAACGTCCATGATCCGGTGCAGGACCTTCTCGCGGCGATCGGGATGGTGTGCCGCGAGCCACTCGGCGAACAGGTCCTTCACGGCGTAGGGCAGGCGCAGGATCTGCCATCCCGCCCACTTCGCGCCCGCGTCGGCGGCCGCGGCGGCGAGTGCCGGGATCTCGTGCTCGGTCAGTCCGGGAATGATCGGCGCCAGGTTCACGCCCACCGGCACGCCCGCGCGCGCGAGCCTCGCGATCGTCCAGAGACGCGCCTTCGGCTGCGCGCCGCGCGGCTCCATGCGGCGCGCGAGCTCGGGGTCGAGCGTGGTGAGCGAGAGCGTCACCGACACCGCGTCGTGTCGCGCGAGCTCCTGCAGCACGTCCGCGTCGCGCGCGACGAGCTGGCTCTTGGTGATGATCGAGCACGGATTGCGGAAGTCGGCCAGGACCTCGAGCGCGCGTCGCGTGAGGCGCAGCTTCCGCTCGATCGGCTGGTACGCGTCCGTCACGCCGGAGATTCCGATCGTCTGCGGCTTCCACGACTTCGCCGACAGCGCGGCGCGGAGCAGCTCGGGAAGCTCGTGCTTCACCACGATGCGCGTCTCGAAGTCGAGCCCCGCGGACCACCCCAGGTACTCGTGCGTGGGGCGCGCGTAGCAGTAGATGCATCCGTGTGTACAGCCCCGGTACGGGTTCAGCCCCACGTCGAAGCCGACGTCCGGGCTCTGGTTCCTGGACAACGCGCTGCGCGAGGCGTCGGGGATGTACTGCGTGCGCGGGTCGGGGGCCTCGAGGTCGTCGAAGCCCGTCTCGTCGTCGGGCTCGAAGCGCGCAGCTTCGAAGCGGTTCTGGGGGGCCGCGTTCGTGCCGCGCCCGCGGATCGGATCCCGGTAGCGCGCCATGTCCCGCAGCCTAGACGAAGAAAAGGCGAAAATCCAGCAAGCCGCGCAGGCGGCCCATTGCGGCTGATAGGATGGGCAAAGGCTGCAAAGGAGAACGCGATGAGCGAGCTGCTCTACGAGAAAGACGGGCCGATTGCGACGATCACGCTGAACCGGCCCGAGCGCATGAACACGATCTCGGGCCCGATGCTCGCCGAGCTGTCGGAGCGCCTGCTCGAAGCGAACGCCGACCGCGACGTGCGCGCGATCATCCTCACCGGCTCGGGACGCGCGTTCTGCGCGGGTCTCGATCTGCAGGACGCGACGAGCGGCGCCGGAATCGGTGGTGGCGCCTCGATGGGTGCGACGCTCGATCTCCGCGATGCGCCGCCCACGGTTCTGCACAAGCTCGACACGCCGGTGATCTGCGCGCTGAACGGGGGAGCGGCGGGCTACGGCATGGATCTCGCGCTCGGCTGCGACATCCGCATCGCGGGCCAGCGCGCGAAGCTCGCGGCCGCATTCACCAAGCGCGGCGTGCTGCCGGAGTCGGGCGGCACGTGGATCCTGCCGCGGCTGGTCGGCTGGGCGAAGGCGGCCGAGATCATCTTCACCGGCCGGACGCTCGACGCAGATCAGTGTCTGGCGCTCGGGCTCGTGAACCAGGTCGTTCCCGACGAGTCGCTGATGACCGCCGCGCGCGCGCTCGCGAACGAGATCGCCGGCAACGCGCCGATGGCGGTGCAGGGCGCCAAGCGCATGATGCGCATGGGCCTCTCCGAGCAGTTCGACGACCACGTGCACCACGTCTTCCTGCAGCTCCTTCCGCTCTTCCAGAGCCAGGACTTCCGCGAGGGCATGAAGAGCTTCCTCGAGAAGCGCGAGCCGAAGTTCCAGGGAAAGTAGGCGCGGGCGACGCGCAGGTGCCGCTCGATCCGCAGGTGGCGCACGTTCTCGCGGCGCTCTCGAGCGCCGCTGCGCCCGATCCGTGGACGATCGACCCGGTGGTGTTTCGCGCGCAGGTGCGCGCGATGCGCGTGGCGGCCCCCGAGGTTCCGATCGGCGGCGTCGAGGATCGCCGGATTCCCGGTCCCGGCGGGCGGATTCCCGTGCGCGTCTACACGCCGCGCGCGCGCCCCCCAGGGCCCCTCCCGGCGCTCGCGTTCTTTCACGGCGGCGGCTTCGTGATCGGCGACCTCGATTCGCACGACGGCGTGTGTCGCGAGCTCGCGAATCGGGCGGGCTGCGCCGTCGTCTCGGTCGACTACCGGCTCGCGCCCGAAGCGAAGTTCCCGGCCGCGGCCGAGGACTGCTACGCCGCTACGTGTTGGGTCGCCGCGAACGCGGACGAGCTCGGCGTCGACGCGGCGCGAATCGCCGTCGGAGGCGACAGCGCGGGCGGGAACCTCGCGGCGGTCACGGCGCTCCTCGCGCGAGACCGCAGCGGCCCGCGGATCGCGCATCAGCTCCTGATCTACCCCGTCGCCGACTGCGCGTTCGACACCGCGTCGTATCGCGACAACGCCGAGGGCTACTACCTGACGCGCGAGATGATGCGCTGGTTCTGGCACCAGTACCTGAAGAAGCCCGATCACGCGGCCGACCCCTACGCGTCGCCGCTGCGCGCGACGTCCCTCGCGCGCCTCGCGTCCGCCACTGTGATCACCGCGGAGTACGACCCGCTCCGCGACGAGGGCGAGGCCTACGCCGCGCGCCTTCGACAGGCCGGCGTCCCCGCCACGCTGACCCGCTACACCGGGATGATCCACGGCTTCTTCGGCATGGGCGGAGTGATCGACGCCGCGCAGACCGCCATCGCGCAGGCCGCCGCCGAGCTGCGGCACGCGTTCGAGGTCGAACCCGCCTAGCGCGCGTGCGTGTGGCGGTGGTGCAGGTCCGGCCAGTGCGGGTGGGCGTGCGCGACGCGCTCGTGCTGGTGCGCGTGGCTGTGCCGGAGCGTGAGTGGCTCGCCTTCGTGGCGGTGCAGGTGATGACCGTCGTCGTGACGATGGCCGTGCACGTGCACGATCGGCTCGTGAACGTGCGCGTGTGCGTGCTGGCTCAGGAACAGCGCCGCGATCGATGGCACCAGGATCAGCGCGGCGGCGACGTGCACGAGACTGAGCGGCTCGTCCAGGAACACGAAGGAGAGCGCGGCGCCCAGGAACGGGGCGCTCGCGAACACGGATTGCGCGCGCGTCGCGCCGAGCTCGTGAGCCGACAGGATGTAGAGCGCGATGCTCACCCCGTACGCGAACGCTCCGACGACGAGTGCGGCCGCAATCGCACCCGGCGCCGCGACGAACGGGGCGGCGGCGACGCCGATCGCGAGATTCGTCGCGCCCGCCACGACGCCCTTCACGAGCGTGCTTCTCGCGGGCGTGATGCCGTCGATCAACGCGGTCAAGTGATTGTCGAGCGCCCAGCACAGACACGCGGCCGCCGTGAGCAGCGCGCCCGCGAATCCGGGCCACCCGCCGAAGCCGGCCACCAGGACACCGGCCCCGACGACGCCCGCGACGCCGAGCCAGCCGAGGCGGCCGAGGTGCTCGCGAAAGAGCACGACTCCGAGCACCGCCGTCGCGACCATCTCGAGGTTCAGCAGCAACGAGATGGACCCCGCCAGCGTGAGCCGCAGCGCCGCGAGGAAGAGCACCGGTCCCGCGACACCGCCGAGGAACACCGCGCCCGCGAGGCGCCAGCCGTTCGCACGGTCGAGCCTCACTCCGGTGCCCGCTCGCCGCTCGCGCGCGACGATCGGCGCCATTCCGAGCGCGGCGCCCAGGTAGAGCAGACCGGCGAGCTGGAACGGCTCGAACGACGTCAGCAGCGCCTTGCTCGCGGGCGTGGAGGCGCCGAACAGGAGGGCCGAGAGGAAGGCGAGGGCGATCGCGTACACACCGCAAAGGGTAGCCTTTCGGCCGACGCGGTCCGCGGGGATTCAGGTCCGGCGCTTGCGTGGCCGAACCGGTATGGCACGCTGGACGCGATGACCGGTGCTGCGGGGACGCTCGAGCCGTGAAGCCGTCGTGGGCAAGGAAGCTGGCCGTTCAACTCGCGCTCGCTTGCGCGGTCGCGCAGCTCGCGCTCGGTTCGTCCCTGATCGTCAGTGCCGTCGCGCTCGGCCTCTACTCGACCCACGCGCACGCTCACTCGCTGGTGTTGCAGGCGGACGGAGACCACGTCGATCTCGTTCTGTCGCACGACGAGGGCGACGGCCACGATCGCGAAGTGCCTGCTCACGGCGGTGCGCATGCCGTGTCCGTGTCCCACGGCGATCACGTACTTCACGTCGGGGAAGGCGATGCGACCAACGCGAAGCCACGGCGCGCGCTGCCCGACTCCGCGCCCGTGCTCGCGACCTCGATCGGGTTCCCCGGCGTCGTCGCCCGTGCCCAGGTTCCGCGCACGTCGCTCGCGCCAGGCGCGTCCGGCGTAGATCAGCTGAGAACGATCGTACTTCGTCTGTGAGCTGAAGCGTCGCCCGCGACGCGAGTGGATTCCTGCCTCCCGAGGCAGGACCCCGATCGAAGCTCCAGACCGAAGGACGATGGTCCCATGCACGGCTCCGCATTTCTGCGGCTCGCGACCCTGTGGGTCGCGGGTTTCTCTGTCCCGTCCGCGAGTCACGCCCAGGCTCCTACACCGTACCCGGTCGGCCGGGATCTTCCCGCCTTCGAGGCCCCTGCGGAGGCAGGTGCTTCCGAAACCGGGATGCCGCCGGAGCCCGAAGGCGTGCTCCGGCTCGAGACGGCCCTCGCCGCGGTGCTGCTTCGCAACCCGGAGCTCGCAGCCGATGCCTACGAGGTCCGCGCGCGCGAAGCCGCGCTGCTTCAGGCGGGCGCGTGGCCGAATCCGACCGTCTCGCTCGAGGTCGAGGACTTCGCGGGGTCGGGTGATTTCAACGGCCTCGACAGCGCTCAGACGACGGTTCTGCTCGGTCAGCTGATCGAGCTCGGCGGAAAGCGAAGCGCTCGCGTCGGAGTCGCGCAAGCCGATCGCGATCTCGCGGCGTGGGACTACGAGGCCCGGCGCATCGACGTCCTGGTCCGGACGGCTGACGAGTTCGTCGACGTGCTCGCCGCGCAGGAGCGGCTGCGCCTCGCGGACGAAGCGCTCGAGCTCGCGAAGGCGATGCAGAAAGTCGCCACGCGTCGGCTGCGAGCGGGGATCGCCTCTCCGGCAGAGCCGATTCGCGCGGAGGTCGAAGTCGACGTGGCGGGAGTCGAACGGGAGCACACGGAGCACGAGCTCGCGACGGCTCGACAGGGGCTGGCCGCGATCTGGGCAGGAGAGCAGCCGCGCTTCGAGCGCGCGCAGGGCGATCTGGAGCTTCTTCCGCGCGTTCCGTCGGCGGAAGACGTCGCGGAGCGTCTCGAGGCGAGCCCGAGCGTCGCGCGCTGGCGAACCGAGATCGCGCGTCGCGACGCGATTCGTGCGCGGGTGACGAGCGATCGCATTCCCGACGTGACGCTCTTCGCAGGGCCGCGCCGGCTCTCGGGTCCCGAGGACACCGCGCTCGTCGCCGGTGTGTCGATCCCGCTTCCGGTCTGGGACCGAAGTCGCGGCGCGATTTCCGAGTCCGCGCATCGCGTCGAGAAGGTCGCGGCCGAAGCGCGTGCCGCGCGCCTGCGCTCCGCGACGGAGCTGGCGACGGCGCGCGTCGGCCTGCAGGCCTCCTCGGAGGAGGCGAAGCTGCTTCGGACGCGCGTCCTGCCCGGCACCGAGCGCGCGGTCGAGGTGATGCGGCGCGGCTACGAGCAGGGTCGCTTCGCGCAGATCGAGGTGCTCGATGCGGAGCGGGCGCGGCTCGCGGCACGCGACCAGTACCTGCGCGCGCTGGTCGAGGCGCACCACAGTGCCCAGAAGATCGAACGACTGACGGGCGTGCCCTTGGAGGTCGAAAAGTGAACCGCTCACTCCGGTTGCTCGCAATCTCGTCTTTCGTCGCGGGCTCGCTCGCGTGCAGTCGCACGGAGACGACGTCCGCGGAGGCCGAGCACGCCGAAGCCGCGTCGTTCGAGCGGGGGCCGCATCGAGGTCGCTTGCTTTCGGACGGCGACTTCGCTCTCGAGCTCACGATCTTCGAGGACGGTGTTCCGCCCGAGTTCCGCGCGTTCGCATTTCGCAACGAGAAGCCGATCGACCCTGCGGGCGTGGAGCTCGCGGTGACCCTGACCCGGCTCGGGAACCGGGTCGATCGCATCGCCTTCGCGCCGCGCGGCGAGTACCTGCTCGGCGACCGGACCGTCTACGAGCCGCACTCGTTCGATGCCGAGGTCGTCGCGAGAGAGAGCGGCAAGGAGCACCGCTTCGCGTTCTCGTCCTACGAGAACCGCGTGACGCTCGAGCCTGACCAGCTCGCGGCAGCCGGCATCTCGATCGAGTCGGCGGGCGCGGCGACGATCCGCGAGCGCGTCGTCCTGAACGGCCGGATCGCGCCGAACGAGGACGCGCTCGCGCATGTGATGGCTCGCTTCCCCGGCGTCGTCCGCTCGGT
>CAZMKX010000129.1:0-8177 GCA_964566375.1 uncultured Myxococcales bacterium | reverse complement strand
ACGATCCCGAGAACCTGCTCGACGGCATCAGCGTCGCGGAGCTCGCGCAGTGGGATGACCTGACGCCGGCGAAGAAGGAGCGCGCCGAGCGCTTCGCGAAGACGTTCAACGAGAGCTTCAACCGGCGGCCGCTCGGCGCGGGCGCGCTCGTTCTCGAGAATCCCGAACGCGACTTCGTCACCGGCGAGAAGATCGAGCTCCGGCACCGCGCCGACTTCTGGGCGCCGGGCGAGCCGCTGCTCGGCGACCCGTACGTCGATCGCGTCGTCTACCGGGTGATCAACGACTTCGATGCGGCGCTCGCGGCGCTGAAGGGCGGCGCGGTCGACTTCATGGGGCTGCGGCCCGTGCAGTATCTGAAGCAGACCAACGATCCGCGCTTCGACGAGCGCGCAAGCAAGCACGTGGATCGCGCGGGCTCGTACACGTACATCGGCTGGAACGAGAGGCGCGCGATCTTCGCCGACAAGCGCGTGCGGCAGGCGCTCTCGCACCTGGTCGACAAGCAGAACGTCTGCGACAAGCTGATGCTCGGCCTGGCCGATCCGGTCGAATCGCCGATCTATCCCGGGCGACCCGAGTTCAACGCGAACCTGGCGCCGTGGGCGTTCGATCCCGCGAAGGCGAAGGCGCTGCTCGCCGAGGCCGGCTGGCGCGACAGCGACGGCGATGGAATCCTCGACAGGGAGATCGACGGCAAGCGCGTGCCCCTGCGCTTCGAGATCATCTCGAACGCGGGCAACGACGACCGCCGCAACCTGGGCCTGGTGGTCGTCGACGAGCTGAAGCGCGCGGGCATCGACGCGAGCTTCCGTGGCATCGACTGGTCGATCCTGCTCGAGAAGGTGAAGAGCTTCGACTACGACGCGGTGATCCTGGGCTGGACGAACAGCGGCATGACGCCGCCCGACCTGTACCAGATCTGGCACTCGTCGCAGGCGGTGCCGGGCGGCTCGAACCACATCTCGTACAAGAACGCCGAGGTCGACCGGCTGCTCGAGGCGTATCGCGTCGAGTTCGACGCCGCCAAGCGCAAGCGGATGTACGACCGCGTCCAGGAGATCCTCTACGACGAGCAGCCGTACACGTGGGTGTACGCGCCGAAGTCGCTCGCGGCCTACGACAAGCGCTTCCAGGGCGTCGTCTGGTATCCGACCGGCTCCACGATGGAGACCGAGTGGTGGGTGCCTTCCGCGCAGCAGAAGTACCGCTGACCGCGCACGATGCTGGCCTACCTGCTACGCCGTACCCTGCTCCTGATCCCGACGTTCGTGGGAATCACGTTCATCGGCTTCGCGATCATCCACCTCGCGCCCGGTGATCCGGTCGAGCTCTTCCTGTCGGGCGGTCTCGCGGCGGGACAGACGGGCATCAGCACGCAGAAGCTCGCCGATCTCGAGAAGGAAAAGGTGGCGCTGCGACGGGAGCTCGGGCTCGACCAGCCGATCCCGCTGCAGTACGTGCACTGGGTGGGGCGGCTCGTGCGGGCGGATCTCGGCACGAGCTTGAAGGATCGCCAGCCGGTCTGGGACAAGATCCGGCCGCGGCTTCCAGTCACGATCGCGATCGCGTTGATCTCGCTCGTGATCATGTACGCGATCGCGATTCCGCTCGGGATCTACTCGGCGATCCGTCCCGGGAGCAGGCTCGATCAGTTCTTCACCGCGGCGATCTTCATGCAGTACTCGCTGCCGAGCTTCTGGGTCGGCGTGCTCCTGATCGTGTTCTTCTGTGGCGGTGACTATTTCGCCTGGTTTCCGCCCGGCGGTCTGCGCTCGCTCGACTACGGTGCGGACTGGTCCTTGTCGCGCCGCCTCGGCGATCTCTCCTATCACCTGGCGTTGCCGATCTTCCTGACCACGCTGGGCAGCTACACCGAGCTCTCGCGCTACATGCGCTCGGCGATGCTCGAGAGCGCGGGTCAGGACTTCATCCGCACCGCGCGGGCCAAGGGGGTGAGGGAGCGCGACGTGATCCTGAAGCACATGCTGCGCAACTCGCTGATCGCGATGGTGACGATCGTCGCCGGCATCCTGCCCGGCCTGATCGGGGGGTCGGTGATCATCGAGCGCATCTTCTCGATTCCCGGCATCGGCCAGCTCGGCTACCAGGCCGTGCTGGCACGCGACTACCCGGTCGTGCTCGCCCTCTTCGCCGCGAGCTCGTTCCTCACGCTCGTCGGCATTCTGCTCGCGGACATCGCGCTCGCGATCGTCGACCCGCGCATCAGCTTCGGGAAGTCGAACGCGTGACTGCGGGCGAGCGCGTCTGGCAGGGCCTGTTGCGCCAGCGCCGGGCGGTCTTCGGCCTGGCGGTGATCGCTCTGCTCGCGCTGCTGGCGGTCTTCGCGGACTTCATCGCGAACGACAAGCCGTACTACATGGAGCTCCACGGCGAGCGCTACTCGCCGGTGCTGATCGACTACCAGGTCTGGCTCGGGCTGGGGCAGTGGCCGGCGGAGCTCGCGAACCAGCGCTTCTCGCAGCTCGCGAAGTCCGCCGACGCGGTGCTCTGGCCGCCGATCCCCTACAGCGCGACGGTGCCGGACATCAGCGGCGACGTGTTCGAGCCTCCCTCGCGCGCGCACTGGCTCGGCACCGATGGCCTCGGCCGCGACGTCGCCGCCGGGCTCGTGCACGGCATTCGCGTCTCGCTCACGATCGGCCTCGTCGTCGTCGCGATCCAGGCGCTGATCGGCGTCGTGCTCGGCGGGCTCGCGGGCTACTACGGTGGCGCGCCGGATCTTCTGCTCTCGCGCCTGTTCGAAGTGATGCTCGGCATTCCGACCTTCTTCCTGATCATCACCGTCGCCGCGGTCTTCAAGCCGTCGATCTATCTGATCATGGTGATTCTCGGGCTCACGGGCTGGGTCGGGATCGCGCGGCTGATCCGAAGCGAGTTCCTGCGCGTGCGCGCGATGGACTACGTCGCCGCGGCGCAGAGTCTCGGCGCGAGCGACGCGCGCGTGATGCTCCGACACATCCTGCCCAACGCGATCGCGCCGGTTCTGGTGTCGATGTCGTTCGGCGTCGCGAGCGCGATCCTGACCGAATCGGGTCTTTCGTTCCTCGGCATCGGAGTCCCCGCGCACCTCGTCACCTGGGGCTCGATCCTGGCGGTCGCGCAGTCCAACACCACCGCGTGGTGGCTCGCGGTCTTCCCCGGCGCGGCGATCTTCGTGACCGTCACCGCCTACAACCTGCTCGGCGACGGGCTCCGCGACGCCCTCGACCCGCGCCAGCAAGGGACGTAAGTTCGGATCGTGCACACGCTCGAGAGCTACACGCCGCACCGGGGACTATCGATCCCCTGCATCACCTGTCTCGACGCGAACGGCGAGCCGATCGACGCCGATCAGCGTCGGCTCGTCCGCTGGCTGATCCAGGGCGGTCGCGGCGCCGACGTGATCTTCGTGATGGGCACGACCGGCGAGTGGAACAAGCTCGATCAGGCGCGGCGCCACCGCGTGATCCGCGTCGTGGTGGAGGAGACGCGGAAACACGAGGGTCGGCTCGCGCAGGCCGGAGACCGCCCCGTCGAGGCGTGGGTCGGGCTGACCGCGCCGACGCGCGCGGAGACGCTCGAGACGCTGGAGCTCGCGCTCGAGATCGGTGCGCACGCGGGCGTGATCGCACCGCTCGCCATCCGCGACCTCGACGACCCGGTGCGCTTCGTCGCGCGCGACGTCGCCGATCTGCTCGACGCGCGCGACCGGCGCATGCCCGTCTTCCTGTACGACAACGCCGACATCTCGGCGGGCGACGTCCCGCACCTGCGCACGAAGTGGGTGAAGCAGCTGTCGCGACTCGACTTCGTGCGCGGGATCAAGGTCTCCGCGCCGCCGCGCCGGCTCGGACACTACACCAAGGCGGCGCGACAGTTCCGAGACCGCGGCGCGTTCGGCATCTACGTCGGCGACGCCATGCACATCCTCGAGATGATGCGCCCGCGCGAGGGCTTCTGGGGCGCGATCGTCGAGCACTGGAACCGCTTCCTGCTGCACGATCTGCTTCCCGCCGGCGTCGTCTCCGGTCCCGCGAACCTCTTTCCCCGCGAGTGGCAGCGCGCGTGGCAGGTGTCGAGTGCCGGCGACGTCGAGCGCATGGACGAGCTCGGGGCGATCTTCCGCGCCTTCTCCGACAGCTATCGCTTCCCCGCCGGCAAGCGCAGTCTCGCCGCGCTGAAGCGCGGGCTTCAGCGCGCGGGCGTGCTCTCGAGCTCTGCCGTCGCGCGCGGCACGGCCGCATTCTCGCCCGACGAGGGCTCCGCGTTCGACGCGAACCTCGAGAAGCTGCACGAACGGATCGTCGCCACCCTGCCCGCGCGCTGGCGCTCGGACCCGGCGGATGCGGAGGAGCCGTGAGCGGAGACGCGAAGAGCTGGGACGTCTCCGGCACGGGCAGCATGGTGGTGGACGAGATCCACTTGGCGAAGCGCATCCTCGGCGCCGACGAGAAGAGCCTGCTGCGCGCCGACGAGAGCGGCGTCACCGTCCGCCGCCTGGTCGGCGGCGTGGTGCTGAACCACCTGGGCTGGGCGCGCGTGCTGGGCCTGCGCACCGCGATCTTCGGCAAGCAGGCCGACGACCCGAACGGACGCTTCCTGCGCGCCGGCATGGAGCGGCTCGGCATCGCGCACCGGATCGATCTGCGCGGAAGCGCGTCGTCCTTCGCCCAGGTCTACGTCGATCCGAGCGGCGCGCGCGCGATCTACATGGCGCGCGGCGCGACGGCGGAGTACACGCCCGAGGACGTCGAGACCCAACACCGTTCGGTGATCACGGGCTCGACCGTCGTCACGACCGAGGTCTCGCAGCTGCCGCTCGCGACGGTGAAGCGCGTGCTCGAGCTCGCACGTGAAGCGGGCGCGCTCACCGTCGTCGACCTCGACGTGTCGCTCGCCGACGCGGTGCCGGCGCTCGGAACCGAGGCCGAGCTGCTCGAGGTCCTGCGCCTCGCCGACGTGATCAAGCCGTCGCTCTCGGCGCTCGACGGGCTGGTCGAGCCGGGCGTCGCGCGGAACCGCGCGCGAGCGCTCGCCGAGCGCACCGGCGCGAAGCTGATCGCTCTGACGCTCGGCCCGGCGGGCGCGCTCGTCCTCGAGGAGGGCAATGCGATCGCCGTCCCCGCCGCGCAGGTGCGCGTGGTCGACACGACCGGCGCGGGCGACGCGTTCCTGGGCG
The DNA here is from genome assembly GCA_964566375.1 of uncultured Myxococcales bacterium. Taxonomy (GTDB): domain Bacteria; phylum Myxococcota_A; class UBA9160; order SZUA-336; family SZUA-336; genus VGRW01. The sequence continues at coordinate 2,995 of CAZMKX010000129.1, read as the reverse complement.
GGTTCCTCGCGGGGCTCCACGCCGGGCTCGACCTCGAATCCGCGGCGCGGCTCGGCAACGCCTGCGGCGGCGCGTGCTGCGAGCAGTTCGGCGCATTCCCGGAGGCGCCCGACACCGCGCGCGCGCGCGTACTCGAGCTCTATGCGTCGCTGGGCGGCGGACCGCTCATGCTGCGTCCGTTCGGACCCGATCCCAGCGGCGCCGAACGCGCGGTCGAGCGGTTCTACGCGATCGCGCAGAGCGAGCTCGCGTCGGTCGCCTCGCGCAGCGATCGGCGCGCGCTCGCGCGTGCCGCGGAGCTGATCCTCGAGGTGGAGAGCGGCGGCGGGCGCGTGCACTTCACCGGCGTGGGCAAGCCGGAGCACGTCGCGCGTTACGCGGCGTCGCTGTTCTCGAGCACCGGCACGCCCGCGAGCTTCCTGCACGGCACCGAGGTGACACACGGAAGCGTCGGACAGATCCGGCCCGGCGACGCGGTGATCGCGATCTCGAACAGCGGCAGCACCGAAGAGCTGCTGCGCGCGGTCGAGGCGCTTCGCCACTTCGGCGGGCGCGTCATCGCGGTGACGGGCAGGCTCGACTCGCCGCTGGCGCGCGCGGCCGAGATCGCGCTCGAGGCACACGTCGCGGAGGAAGGCGACGCGCTCGGCTTCGCTCCGCGCGCGTCCGTCCTCGCCGAGATCCTGGTGCTCGCCGCGCTCTCGGTGCAGCTCCAGGAGGCCAAGGGCTTCACGCGCGAGGACTACGGTCGCCGCCACCCGGCGGGCGAGCTCGGCAAGAAGAGCGCGAGCTAGCTAGCGCTCGATCTCGAGGTCGCCCGGGTCGCCGAGCATCGGCTCCTCGGCGGCCATCGACCCCGGCGCGGGCTCGACCTGCTGCAGCCCGAGGGGATCCTCGATGCGGATGCCCTGCTGGGCGCCGGACTCGGCGTCGCGCGCGCGCACCGCGAGGATTCCGTCCTCGTCGATGCGGAACGCGACCTCGATCTTGGGCTCCATCCGTCTCGCGGGTGCGATCCCTTCGAGGATGAAGGAGCCGAGCAGCTGGTTGTCCGCGACCGCCTTCGAGCGGCCCTGGAAGACGCGGATCTCGACCTCCGCCTGACCGTCCTGATTCGTGGTGAAGACGCGCTGCATCTCCGTCGGCACCGCCACGTTCTGGTCGATCAGGACCGTGAAGAGGTCGCCGGCGGTGGCGATTCCGACCGGCACCGACGTGACGTCGCGCAGGTTCACGCGCCGCGCCTTCTTGTGCTCGGTGGCGGTCTTGAGCTGCTCGACCACCTCTTCCGACGCCGCGTTCGCGCTGAGCAGGCTGTCGGTCAGCCGCTCGCGCGCCGCTTCGAGGAGCTCCGTCGCCTTCCCTTCCGGCAGCTCCTCGGCGAGCTTGTCGATCAGGTCGAGCGCCTTGTAGTCGAGCTGCAGGAGCTCGTCGCGAAGGCCCTTCACCGCGGTCGGCAGGTCGTCGTCCTCGATCGAGCTCGCGCCGAGCTTTGCCTCGGCGCGCTTTCGCTCCGGCCTGGCCGCGGCCGGGGTGGGCTTCGCCGCCGGCTTCGGCTCGCGCCGCGCGGGTACATCCACGCCGTGCTGTGTCGGCTCGAGGATCGACGGCGAATCGTCTTCCTCGGGGGGGGTCACGCCGAACGTGATCGGACCGAGCGTGTTCAGGTCCGGCTCGTCGAATTCGGACGGCAGGTCACCGTCGGCCTCGGTGGCCTGGAGAAGCGTCTGCAGACGTGCGGCCAGGCCGTTGTCGTCGAGCGGCTTGCCGCGCAGCTGCTCGACCTCGCGCACGATCTTGCGCGCGACCTCGGTCTGGCGGAGCGCGACCTCGTAGGCGTCCTCGGCGGCGTCGACGGCCTCCTGCTGCAGCGAGTCGGCCGTGATCGAGTACGCGTACAACGCCGCGCCGACCGCGACCACCTCGTCTGGATTGATGTCGCGGCGCGGGTCCTTGCCGAAGAACTTCTTGACCGCGTCGCGCACCGAGACCATGCGGCTCTGACCGCCGACGAGCAGGACCTCGCCGATCTCGCCGCGCGCGATGCGCGCCGTCGAGAGGCAGCGCTCGCACAGCTCCAGCGTGCGCGCGACGAGGGGCGCGCAGAGCTCGTTCAGCTTCTCGCGCGAGAGCGTGCGCGAGAAGTTCACCTGCGTACCGTCGGCGAGACGCGCGAGGAACGGCAGGTCGATGCGCGCGACTTCGGCGTCGGCGAGCTCGATCTTCGCCTTCTCGCCGGCCTCCTTCAGGCGCAGCCGCGCCGCGGGATCGCGCGAGAGATCGCCGCCGTGCTCGGCCGCGAACTCGCGCTCCAGCCATTCGGCGATCGCGTAGTCGAAGTCCTCGCCGCCCAGGTAGGAGTCACCGTCGGTGGCGACCACCTCGAAGGTGTCTCCGCGCGCGCGCATGACGGTCACGTCGAAGGTACCGCCGCCGAGGTCGTAGACGGCGAGCGTGAAGTCCTTGTGCTTCTTGTAGCCGTAGGCGAAAGCCGCCGCGGTCGGCTCGTTGATCAGCCGCAGCACCTCGAGCCCGGCGTACTCCGCGGCGAGCTTCGTGGCCTTGCGTTGCACGTCGTTGAAGTGCGCGGGCACGGAGATCACGGCCTGTTTGACCGGCTCTCCGAGCGCCTTCTCCGCGACCTCACGCACGCGCTGCAGGATCTTCGCGGAGACCTGCACCGGCGTGAGCTCGACGCCCTCGACCTGCAGCAGGACACCGCCGAGCGGGCTCTGTGCCAGCGTGTACGGCACGCGCGAGGCCGCCGCGCGCACCTCGTCGGAGTCGAACGGGTGACCGATCAGTCGCTTCACCGCGATGATCGTGCTCTGCGGAGCGGTGACCGCATGGCGCTTCGCCGCGGCACCGACAAGCTGGCGGCCCTGATGGATCGCGACGCAGGACGGGACGGTGTTGCGCGATTCGTCGGCGAGGACCACTGCCTTGCCGTCCTTCACGACGGCGGCGCAGCTGTTCAGCGTCCCTAGATCTATGC
>CAZMKX010000128.1:0-8231 GCA_964566375.1 uncultured Myxococcales bacterium | reverse complement strand
CGCGCTGCTGATCGTGGACGCGGCGCAGGGGGTCGAGGCGCAGACCGTCGCGAACGCGGAGCTCGCGATCGCGGCGGGGCTCGAGATCATCCCGGTGATCAACAAGATCGACCTTCCCAACGCAGACCTCGACCGCGCGCGGCGCGAGATCGAGGACATCGTCGGCATCCCTGCCGACGACGCGCTGCCGGTCTCGGCGAAGACGGGGCAGGGCGTGCCGGCGATCCTCGAGGCGATCGTCGCGAAGATCCCGCCGCCGAAGGGCGACCTCGCGGCACCCTTTCGCGGCCTGATCTTCGACAGCTGGTACGACCCGTTCCTGGGCGCGACGATGCTCGTGCGCGTCGTCGACGGAGCGCTCAACAAGCGCTCGCGGATCCGGCTGCTCTCGACGGGACGCGATCACGATCTGACGCTTCTCGGCGTACCACAGCTTCGCGTGAAGCCGATCGACGCGATCGGGGCGGGCGAAGTCTGCGTCGTCGCAGCCAGCATCCGCGATCCGAAGGCGGTGCGGATCGGCGACACGCTGACCGACGCGGCTCGACCGGCGACGGAGCCGCTGCCGGGCTTCAAGCCCATGCAGCCGATGGTCTGGAGCGGGCTCTACCCTGCAGACACCGGCAGCTACGAGGCACTGCGCGCGGCGCTCGAGAAGCTGCAGCTGAACGACTCGTCGATGACTGCCGAGCCCGAGACGAGCGGCGCGCTCGGCTTCGGCTTCCGCTGCGGTTACCTGGGCCTGCTGCACATGGAGATCGCGCAGGAACGGCTCGAGCGCGAGTTCGGACTGGACCTGATCATCACCGCGCCGACCGTCATCTACCGGGTGAAGACGACCGATGGCCGCGAGATCGAGCTTCACCGTCCCAGCGACCTGCCCGACCAGAACGAAATCGAGGAGATCCTCGAGCCGCGCATCCTGGCGCAGATCCACCTGCCGACGCCGTACCTCGGCCCCGTGCTCCAGCTCTGCGAGGAGCGCCGCGGCATCCAGCGCGACCTGATCGTGCACAGCGATCGCCGCGCCGTGCTCCGCTACGACCTGCCGCTGGCCGAGGTCGCCGTCGATTTCTACGACAAGCTGAAGTCCGTGAGCCGTGGCTACGCCTCGATGAACTACGACCTGATCGGCTTCGCGCCCGAAGCGCTCGTGAAGGTCGACGTGCTCGTGAACGGCGATCCGGTCGACGCGCTCTCGATCATCGTTCACCGCGACTCGGCCTATCACCGCGGCCTCGCGCTGATCGCGAAGATGAAGAACCACATTCCGCGCCAGCAGTACGAGGTCGCGCTGCAGGCCGCGATCGGCACGAAGATCGTCGCGCGGGTGAGCGTGAAGGCGCTGCGCAAGAACGTCACCGCGAAGTGTTACGGCGGCGACATCACGCGCAAGAAGAAGCTCCTCGAGAAGCAGAAAGAGGGCAAGAAGCGCATGAAGCAGATCGGCCGCGTGGAGATTCCCCAGGCGGCATTTCTCGCCGTCCTGTCGAGCGACGAGTAGGCGGGAGCGCGCAATGGCCAAGGCGAGCGAGAAACCGGAGCAGAACGTGGAGGCCTCGAAGGCCGAGGCGAAGCCGCGCTTCGAGACGCTGCGCGCTGTCTTCTGGGCGGCGCTGATCGCGCTCGCGATCCGCTCGTTCGTGATCGAGCCGTTCAAGATTCCCTCGGGCTCGATGATCCCGACGCTCCTCGTCGGGGACTACGTGCTCGTCAACAAGTTCGCGTACGGCGTGCGGCTGCCGATCACCGGCACGCTGCTCTTCGGCGAGCGGCCGCCCGCGCGCGGCGACGTGATCGTGTTCCGCTGGCCCGACGGCCCGAGCCAGGACTACATCAAGCGGGTCGTCGGCATGCCCGGCGACCGCATCCAGATCATCGACCGGCGGCTCTGGATCAACGGGCAGATCGTCGACCGCATCCCCGACGGCGAGTACACCTTCCCGCCCGGCGACGGCGGCGGACTGCGCGTCGCCGATCGCTTCCTGGAGCGCAACCCCGACGGCGTCGAGTACACGACCTTGCAAGCCAAGGGCAACGTTCCCGGAGAAGCCGATCGCCGGGGACCCTGGGTCGTCCCCGAAGGCCACTACTTCATGATGGGCGACAACCGCGACAACTCCGCAGACAGCCGGCTCTGGCGCAATCCGTTCGTCTCGCCCGAGCAGATCAAAGGCAAGGCCTTCATGATCCATTGGTCGTGGCTCGTGACTTCGGCGGAAGAGGCGCCGCGCAGCTTCATCGGCGATCTGCTCTTCACCGTCTGGCGCGTGGTGACGTTCCAGGTCGAGGAGATCCGCTGGAAGCGGATCGGCCACGCCATCTCCGGCCGCGCTGATTGACGCTCCTCGGCGCGTCCGATAGGCTTCGCGCCGACTCCTTTTAAGCCCATCCCGAGAGGTGGGTAAAGGCGCGCATGAGCAACCCGGCAGACCCTCCGAGCGCAGTCGCGCGCGGCTCCGAACGCGAGCCCGCGACGGGCAGGGTCGTTCTCGACTCGGCCGGAATCCAGCGCGCCACAACGCGAATCGCCCACGAGATCCTCGAGCGGAACCCGGACCTCACGGATCTCGTCATCGTGGCGATCGTGCGCGGCGGAGAGCCGATCGCGAAGCTCATTGCCGCGCAGCTCGAACAGCTCTCGAAGCGCCAGGTTCCGCAGGGCGCGCTCGACATCACCCTCTATCGCGACGACGTGGTCGCGCGGGGCGTGCGTCCCATGCCGCGGCCGACTCGGATGCCGTTCTCGATCGAGGGCAAGCGGGTCGTGCTCGTCGACGACGTGATGTTCACCGGGCGGACCATCCGTGCGGCGATGGATGCGGTGCTCGACTTCGGCCGCCCTGCGGGAATCCAGGTGGCGACGCTGGTGGATCGCGGACACCGCGAGCTGCCGATCAAGGTCGATTTCGTGGGCAAGAACATCCCGACCGCGCGCGCGGAGCGAGTGGTGCTGCGCAGCCGCCCGGACGGTGAGCTCGAGGTGGCGGTCGTATGAGGAACCTGCTCGGCATCGAGCACATGACGCGCGCGGAGATCGAGCGCGTGCTCGAGACGTCGGAGGCGATGCTCGAGATCTCGCAGCGCGAGATCAAGCGCGTTCCCACGCTCCGCGGGCGCACCGTCATCAACGTCTTCCTGGAGTCGTCGACGCGCACGCGCGTCAGCTTCGAGATCGCGGCGAAGCGGCTCTCCGCGGATGCGATCAACGTCACCCGCGCCGGCTCGAGCCTCTCGAAGGCGGAGACGCTGGCGGACATGGCGCGAAACCTCGCCGCGATGAGCGCCGACGTCCTGGTCGTGCGCGACTCGGTCGCGGGCGTTCCGCACATGCTCGCCGAGCGCGTTCGCGTGCCGGTCGTGAACGCTGGCGACGGCTGTCACGAGCACCCGACGCAGGCGCTGCTCGACGCCTTCACGCTGCGCCAGTCGCTCGGCTCGCTCGAGGGGCGCGTGGTCGCGATCGTGGGCGACATCTCGCACAGCCGCGTCGCGCGCTCAGACATCTACTGCTTCACCAAGCTCGGCGCCGAGGTCCGCGTCGCCGGACCGCCGACGATGATGCCCGCGGGCATCGAGGCGCTCGGCGTGAAGCCTTGCTTCTCGATGGAGGAGGCGTTGCCGGGCGCCGATGTGGTGGTGATGCTCCGGATCCAACAGGAGCGCCTGGCGGGCGCACTCTTTCCGTCGGTGCGCGAGTACTCGCGCACGTTCGGGCTGAACGCGCGTACGCTCGCGCTGGCGAAGCCCGACGCGATCGTCCTTCATCCCGGACCGATCAACCGCGGCGTCGAGATCGCGAGCGACGTCGCCGACGCCGAGCCCTCGCGCATCCTCGACCAGGTCACCAACGGCGTGGCCGTGCGCATGGCGGTTCTCTACCTGCTGACCGGAGGAAGCCTGTGAGCCGGCTGCGAATCTCGGGCGCGCGGATCCTCGATCCCGCGAGCGGACGCGACGAGCTCGGCTCGCTCGACGTCGAGGACGGCCGGATCGTCGCCGTCGGACGCGAGGCTTCCGGCGTTCCCGACGAGGTGCTCGAGGCGAACGGACTGTGGCTCGCGCCGGGCTTCGTCGACCTCCACACGCATTTGCGGGAGCCCGGACAGGAGTACAAGGAAGACATCGAGACCGGAACGCGCGCCGCGGCGGCGGGCGGCTACACGCTGGTCTGCTGCATGGCGAACACCGATCCGGTGAACGACAGCCCCGCCGTGACGGAGTACGTGCAGCGCCGCGCCCGCGAGTCGGCGCACGTGCGCGTGCGGGTGATCGCGGCGGCGACGCAGGGCCTGCGCGGCGAGATCATGTCGGAGATGGCGAGCCTGGCGTCGGCAGGCGCAGTCGCGTTCTCGGACGACGGCTCGGTGATCATGGATGCGGGCGTGATGCGGCGCGTGCTCGAGTACGCGCGCGGCATCGGCCGGCCGGTGATCGCGCACTGCGAGGACCTGGACCTGCGGGGACCGGGCGTCGTGCACGAGGGTGCCCACGCGACGTGCTGCGGCCTGCCGAGCTCTCCCGGCGAGGCCGAGACGGTGATGGTCGCGCGCGACCTCGAGCTCGCGCGGCTGACCGGCGCGCACCTGCACGTGGCCCACGTCTCGGCCGCGCGCTCGGTCGAGCTGATCCGCGAGGCCAAGGCCGCCGGCGTCCGCGTCACAGCCGAGGTCACGCCCCACCACCTGCTCCTCACCGACGAGGAGATCCGCAGCTACGACACGAACAAGAAGATGGCACCTCCGCTGCGCTCGGCGCGCGACCGCGAGGCGCTGCGTCAGGGGCTCGCCGACGGCACGATCGACTGCATCGCGACCGACCACGCTCCGCACGCGCACTACGAGAAGGACGTCGAGTTCGTGGCGGCACCGTTCGGTGTCGTCGGCCTCGAGACTTCGCTCTCGGTCGGCCTCGAGCTCGTCCGCGAGGACCGGCTCTCGCCGCTCGCGCTGATCGACCGGATGTCGACGCGGCCGGCGCGCGCGTTCGGGATGAGCGGCGGGACGCTGGAGCCCGGCGCACCCGCCGACCTCGTTCTGGTCGATCCCGAGCGCGCCTACAAGGTCGACGCCGGCCAGCTGGCCTCGCGTTCGAAGAACTCCGCATTCCTCGGCCGCGAGCTGCGCGGCCGGGCGCTGCGCACCTGGGTCGGCGGGCGCACGGCGTACGCGCTGGACGAAGAGGGTCACGGATGAGCAAGCAGAGCGACGTCGCGGTTCTGGTCCTCGCGGACGGGACCGTCTACACGGGAAAGGCCTTCGGCGCGCGCGTCGTGGGAGCCGGGGAGGTGGTCTTCCACACCGGCATGACCGGCTACCAGGAGATCCTCACCGATCCTTCCTACGCCGGCCAGATCGTGTGCATGACGTACCCCGAGATCGGGAACACCGGGTGTACGCCCGAGGACGACGAGTCGCGAGGGACGTTCCTCTCCGGGTTCGTGGTGCGCGACCACGTCGACTTCCCGTCGAACTGGCGCAGCCGCGAGTCGCTGCAGGTCTATCTGACACGGCATGGTGTCGCGGGGATCTCGGGCATCGACACGCGCGCGCTCGTGCGGAGGCTGCGCACCACCGGTGCGATGAACGGCCTGATCGCGCAGGCGCCGCTCGACCTCGAGGCGCTGCGCCGGCGCGCCGCCGCGCTGCCCTCGATGGCGGGGCTCAACCTGGTCGACGGCGTGACGTGCAAGGAGCCGTACGAGTGGCGCGAGGGGACGCGCTGGACCCTGACGGCGCCCGAGGCCGGGAAGCGCTACCGCGCGGTCGCGTACGACTACGGGATCAAGCGGAACATCCTGCGCGAGCTCGTGAACGCGGGATTCGACGTGACGGTCGTTCCCGCCGACACGCCGGCCAGGGACGTGCTCGCGCGGAAGCCCGACGGCGTCTTCCTGTCCAACGGCCCGGGCGATCCGGCCGCGGTGACCTACGCGATCCCGATCGTTCGGGAGCTGATCGCCGCGCGCGTGCCGATCTTCGGCATCTGCCTGGGGCATCAGATCCTCGGCCTGGCGTTGGGCGGCACGACGCGGAAGCTCCGCTTCGGCCACCACGGCGCGAATCAGCCCGCGCGTGACGAGCAGTCCCGCCGCGTGATGATCGCCTCGGAAAACCACGGCTTCGCGGTGGACGCCGAGGCGCTCGCGAAGGCCGAGGACGTCGAGGTCACGCACGTGAACCTGAACGACGGCACGATCGAGGGCTTGCGACACCGCTCGAAGCCGCTCTTCTCGGTCCAGTACCACCCGGAGGCCGCGCCGGGGCCGCACGATACCTCCTACCTGTTCCGCCGCTTCCGCGCGCTCGTGGAGTCCTCCCATGCCTAAGGATCCGACGCTCCGCAAAGTCCTCCTGATCGGGGCAGGGCCGATCGTCATCGGTCAGGGCTGCGAGTTCGACTACTCGGGCACGCAGGCGTGCAAGGCGCTCGCCGAAGAGGGCCTCGAGGTCGTGCTCGTGAACTCGAACCCGGCCACGATCATGACCGACCCCGAGTTCGCCTCGCGCACGTACGTCGAGCCGATCACGGCCGACACCGTCGCGCGTATCCTCGAGATCGAGCGGCCCGACGCGGTGCTGCCCACGCTCGGCGGCCAGACCGCCCTGAACGTGGCAATCGCGCTCGCCGAGAGCGGCGTCCTCGAACGCCTCGGAATCCGCCTGATCGGCGCTCAGCTTCCGTCGATCCTGATGGCGGAGGACCGCTCCCTGTTCCGCGCCGCGATGACGGAAATCGGCCTCAAGACGCCTCGCTCCGTCTACGTGACGGACGTCGAGCAGGCCAAGAGCGTGCTCGAAGACATCGGGCTGCCGGCGATCATCCGGCCGAGCTTCACCCTCGGCGGATCGGGCGGCTCGATCGCCGAGACGGCGCAGGACTTCGAGGAGAAGCTCGCCTGGGGACTCCACCTGTCGCCGCGCGGGGAGGTGCTGGTCGAGCAGTCCGTGCTCGGCTGGAAGGAGTACGAGCTCGAGGTGATGCGCGACAAGGCCGACAACGTCGTGATCATCTGCTCGATCGAGAACTTCGATCCGATGGGCGTCCATACGGGTGACTCGATCACCGTTGCGCCGGCGCAGACGCTGACCGACAAGGAATACCAGCGCATGCGCGACGCCGCGCTCGCGATCATCCGCAAGATCGGCGTCGAGACGGGCGGCTCGAACATCCAGTTCGCGGTGAACCCGGCGAACGGCGACATGACCGTGATCGAGATGAACCCGCGAGTGTCGCGGAGCTCGGCGCTGGCGAGCAAGGCGACGGGCTTCCCGATCGCGAAGATCGCCGCCAAGCTCGCGATCGGCTACACGCTCGACGAAATCCCCAACGACATCACCAAGTCCACGCCGGCGAGCTTCGAGCCGACGATCGACTACGTCGTGACGAAGATCCCCCGCTTCACCTTCGAGAAGTTCGCGCAGGCGGATCGCCGGCTCGGCGTGCAGATGAAGTCCGTCGGCGAGGTCATGGCGATCGGGCGCACCTTCCGCGAGTCGCTCCAGAAGGGCATCCGCTCGCTCGAGATCGATCACTACGGGTTCGAGGAGGTCGCGCTCGACGAGCCCGCGCTCGACGTCGCGCTGCGCGTGCCCGGACCCGAGCGGCTCTGGGCCGTGGGCGAGGCCTTCCGACGCGGACGGACGATCGAGCAGGTGAACGCACTCTGCGCGATCGACCCGTGGTTCCTGTACCACGTGCGAGAGATCATCGCCGAAGAGGCGCGCTTCGCGAACCCCGCCACGCGCGACCTCGCGCACGCGAAGCAGTCCGGCTTCTCGGACCGGCGCCTCGCGAAGCTCGCGGGCACGACCGAGGACGCGATCCGCGCCGAGCGACTGAAGGCCGGCATCACGCCGGTGTACAAGCGCGTCGACACCTGCGGTGCCGAGTTCGAGGCGAACACCCCGTACATGTATTCGGCCTACGACGAGGAGTGCGAGGCGCGCCCGTCGAGCCGCAAGAAGATCATCATCCTCGGCGGTGGGCCGAACCGGATCGGGCAGGGCATCGAGTTCGACTACTGCTGCGTGCACGGGCTGATGGGTCTGGCCAAGGACGGCTACGAGACCATCATGGTGAACTGCAATCCCGAGACGGTCTCGACCGACTACGACACCAGCGACCGGCTGTACTTCGAGCCGCTCACCCTCGAAGACGTGCTCGAGATCGCCGACCGCGAGAAGCCGATGGGGGCGATCGTCCAGTTCGGCGGGCAGACGCCGCTGCGG
>CAZMKX010000127.1:6257-8255 GCA_964566375.1 uncultured Myxococcales bacterium | reverse complement strand
GCAGCAGGCGCGCGACCTCGTACTCGTCCTTGTAGGCGAGCAGGCGATAGAGCTCCCGCGCGCCGACGTCGGTCAGGGTGAGCTGGTCGGCGTCGACCGAAGCCTCCGCGCGCGCGAGTGCAGCGACGCTCGCGCAGTAGCGAGCGGCGAGCCGCGCGCCCTGGTAGTCGATCAGGTCGGCGGCGTGCGCCGCGATCCGGCGCGTGAGGCGGTCGGAGTCCTTCGCGTGCGGGATTCGGCCGAGCGCCTCGTGGAGCTCCGTCCAGGCCGGGCCGAGCGCGCGCGCAGCGCGCTCGAGCGCGTCCTCGTCTCCGATCGCGGGCGGCGTCGCGTCGTGGAGCAGTCGCTCGATCAGACGCTCGTCCAGCGCCGCCCCGCGGCCGAGCGCGAACGCGCGCAGGTTCGCCTCGATCGCGACGCCGTTCTCGACGATCGCGCGCTCGAGCGCGCGCGCGGACAGGGGCACGATCCCGCGCTGGAAAGCGAAGCCCAGGAGCACCAGATTAGCGGCCAGGACCTGGCCGAGCGCGGCCTCGGCCAACGCCTCGGCGGGCAGAGTCTCGAGGCTGCGCGTGGCGCCGCGGAGCGGCGCGATCAGCTCGCCCACGTCGCGCGGCGCGACGCGCGGGGACGTCACTTCCGCGCCGGTCGGCGCATGGAGCGCGTGAACGACGGCGCGCGTCCGCGCCGGGTCGAGCGCGCGCAGCGCCTCGCGGTCGGCGGAGCCGAGCGGATCGAAGGCGAGCAGCGCGTCGGCGCGGCCCGGCTCGATGCGCGGACTGCCGACGAGCGCGTCGCGCGAGAGCACGCAGTGCGAGACGACCTTGCCGCCGCGTTGCGCGAGCCCGGTCTGGTCGAGGTGCATCGCGAAGAGCCCGTCGTGTTCGGCCGCGCGTACGAGCAGCGCGTCGATCGTCACCACGCCGGTGCTGCCGATCCCGACGAGCTGGAGCTCGTAGCGCGCGCCGTCCCATTCCGGTGTCGGGGGCTCGGGAAGCGGCCCGCGGACCAGCGATTCGAACGGCGGGGGCGCCGCCGGTGGCGTCTCCACCGACAGGAACGCGGGGCAGTCGCCGTCGAGGCAGGCGCGGTCGTCGCTGCACGAGCCGGCGTGGATGCGCGTCTTGCGGCCGAGCGCGGTCGCGACGGGGCGCAGCGAGACGCACGCGGACTTCACGCCGCAGTCGCCGCAGCCCTCGCAGACGTCCTCGTCGATCACGAGCCGCACGCCCGGCTTCGCGAGCACGCCGCGCCGCTCGAGGCGCTGCTTCTCGTTCGCGCACAGCTCGTCCCAGATCATCGCGGTGACGCCCGGCTCCTCGCGCAGTGCGCGCATCGCGGCATCCCAGCCGTTCCGATCGACGAGCGCGAGTCGCGACTCGTGCTCCTCGAGCGTCGCGAGCGCGCGGTCGTCGCTCATCGCCACCACCCGCCGCACGCCATCCGCGAGCAGGTCGCGGATCACGGCTTCGAGCGGCTTCGCGCCTACGGCGTGCTGGCCGCCCGTCATCGCCACCACGCCGTTCCAGAGCAGCTTGAACGTGACGTTCACGCCGGCCTCGACGCAGGCGCGAACCGCGAGTCGCCCGGAGTGGAAGTACGTGCCGTCGCCCAGGTTCTGGAAGAGGTGTCGCGAATCGGTGTAGGGCGCGAGCCCGATCCAGTGCGCGCCCTCGGAGCCCATCGCGCCGAGCAGCTTCACCGCGCGCTCGGGCATGAGCAGCGCCATCGTGTGGCAGCCGATCCCGCCGCCCGCGAGGGAGCCCTCGGGCAGAACCGTGGACGCAGAGTGCGGACAGCCGCTGCAGAAGTGTGGCGCGCGCGACGGCTCGGGCGCGTGTCCCGCGCGTGCGAACGCCGCCTCGAGCGGCGCGGTCCGCGCGACGAGCGCCTTCTCGCGCAGCCGATCGGCGAGCCAGGGCGCGAGGTCCTGCGCGAGCGTCCCGCCGCTGATCTCGTTGCGCCGCGCGAGCCAGGGCGCGCCGCGCGCGTCGCTCT
>CAZMKX010000127.1:0-6157 GCA_964566375.1 uncultured Myxococcales bacterium | reverse complement strand
CCGCCGCTGATCTCGTTGCGCCGCGCGAGCCAGGGCGCGCCGCGCGCGTCGCTCTGCCCCAGTACCTGCGCGCGGAGCCCGCCCTCGTGGAGCGCTGCGCGGACCTGCGGCTCGAGCCAGGCGCGCCGCGCATCGACGACGGCAATCGCCTCGAGGCCCTTCGCGAACTCGCGCACGCGCGCGCCGTCGAGCGGCCAGACCAGATCGAGCTTCAGCAGGCGGATGCCCAGCCGCTCGCGCTCGCCGGCGTCGAGGCCGAGCAGGGCGAGCGCGCTCTCGAGCTCGCGGTACAGCGACCCCGCGGCGACGAGCCCGACGCGATCGCGCGCGCGCACCGCGTCGATCGGATTCAGCCCGTTCGCGCGCGCGAACCGGAGCACGGCCTCGAGTCGCGCGAAGACGAGCTCCTGCTCGATGCGCAGCACGTTCGGCGGAAGCAGGTGCGTGTCGAGACGCGGCTCGAAGCGGAGACCCGCGGAGGTCTCGAACTCGGGCCGCACGGGTGCGGGCGCCTCGCGCGCGAGCTCGACGATGCGCCCGGAGTCCGCCACGTCGGCCACCATGCGAAGCCCGCTCCACAGCCCCGCGTAGCGCGACAGCGCGATCGCCATCCGGCCCAGCCGCAGCACGTCGCCCGGATCGGCCGGCGCGAGGAGGGGGATGTACGCGTGCGCGAAGGCGGGCTCGCTGTGGCTCGGCAGCGACGAGCTCTTGCAGAACGGGTCGTCACCGACGACGGCGAGCGCGCCGCCGTTCCGGCTCGCGCCGACGAAGTTCGCGTGGCGGAGCGCGTCGAGCGCGCGATCGAGCCCGGGCGCCTTGCCGAACCAGACGCCGAGCACGCCGTCGTAGCGCGCGTGCGGGAACTGCTCGACGAGCTGGGTTCCGGCGACCGCGCTCGCGGCGAGCTCCTCGTTGAGCCCGGGCACGAGCCGCACGTCCTCGCGCGCCAGGAGCGGGCGCAGGCTGCGCAGGAGCGCGTCGAGGCCGGCGAGCGGCGAGCCCGGATAGCCCGAGAAGAACGCGCCCGTTCGCAGCCCCTCTCGCGCGTCGCTCCTCCGCTGGTCGAGCGCGAGGCGGACGAGCGCCTGCAGCCCGGTCAGGTGCACGCGCCCACTCGGTTTGGTGTAGCGCTCCCAGAGCGGCGGATCCGGGCTGAGCGTGACGCTCATGTCCTCGAAGTTATCGGAGCCGGGACGGGAGCGCTTGAGGTCGAGTTGCGCGCGCGCGTCACTTTCCGGACAGCGGCGCCATTACCTGCTCGGCGAACCTCTCGAGCACCGCCTGGTCGCGGCCCTGCACCACGATGTACGACAGTCCGTAGCGCTCGCGCCGCTTCTCCAGACCGTCGCGGATCTCGGCGGGAGATCCGGTCAGGAAGATCGGGCAGTTCGCGACCTGTTCCGTCGTCATGCCGCTGTTCGAAGCCAGTGCGCTTCGGATGCCCGACGGTTCGTCCGTGATCGCGGTCATGAACGTGAGCGAGTTGAGCTCGATGTCCTCGAAGCGCCGGCCCGCCTGCTCCGCGCCTTCGCGCACGCTGCGCAGCTTCTCGTCGAGGCGCTCCGGCGCCAGGTCCGAGGCGCTCTGCGGGGTGATCTTCCCCTCGGGAAGGCTCGGATTGATGCCGACGATGTCGGCGCGCCGGCCCGCGAGCCGCAGCACGCGCGGCCCGCCGCCGCCGATCAGGATCTTCGGCCGCGAGCCCTTCGGGAGCTCCACCGCCTGGGCGATGTTCCGGATCGTGTAGTGCCTGCCCGAGAAGCTCGTGCGCTCGTTCTCCCACATGCTGCGGATGATCTGCAGCGCCTCGTCCAGCCGCTCGATGCGCACGCCCGGCCGGTCGTAGGTCATGCCGGCCTCGTCGTAGTCGGTGCGCATCCAGCCGGCGCCGATCCCGAACTCGTGGCGCCCGCCCGAGAGCAGGTGGATCGTCGCCGCCCCTTTCGCGTGGATGACCGGGTGGCGGTAGTCCACGTCGTAGACGAGCGCGCCGACGTGGAGACGCGTCGTCACCGCGGCGGCGGCCGCGAGCATCGCGGTCGGATCCCACTGCGGCCCGAAGTGATCCGGGCAGAAGACCGTCGAGAAGCCGAGTCGCTCGTACGCGCGCACGCGCTCGGTCCAGCCCTCGGCGGGCAGCGCGGAGACCTGGACCCCGAAGCGGAATGGTCTGGGCATGGCGCGAGTATACTCGCTGCAGGGAATCACTCGTTCAGGAGCCGGAATGTCCGCACCCGTCGCCGCGCCCGCGTTTCCGAGTCCGATGCCGATGCTCTCGCCCCAGATGCTCGAGAACCCGTACGGCCTGTACGCGATGCTGCGCGGCGCGAATCCGGTCTTCCGCGTGCCGAGCCCCGATCCCGAGGGCGCGGGCCAGTTCATCCTGACGCGCTACGAGGACGTGCAGCAGACGCTGCGCGACGCGCGCTTCTCGGTGGATCGCGGCCGCTCGGACTTCTTCATGCGCAACCGCGACCGGCTTCCGCCGAGCCTCGTGGCGGCGCTGCTCGGCGAGCAGGGCGGTCTGCGCTCGATGCTCGTGCTCGATCCGCCGGACCACACGCGGATTCGCGGGCTGGTCTCGAAGGCGTTCACGCCGCGCCAGGTCACGCGCCTGCGCGACCGCATCACCGATCTGGTACGCGAGCTGCTCGACGCGGCCGAGGCCAAGGGCGAGCTCGACGTGATGACGGAGCTCGCTGCGCCGCTGCCGGCGATCGTGATCGCGGACCTGCTCGGCGTTCCGCGCGAGGACTACGCGATCTTCAAGGCTTGGGCGACCGACATCGTCTCGGTGGTCGGCAATCCGGACCCCCTCGGCGCCATCGCGCGCGCCGACTCCGCCATGCAGTCGCTCCTCGCGTACCTCGGCGCGATCATCGCCAAGCGGCGCAGCGACCCGCGCGACGACCTGATCAGCGCGATGATCGCCGCGCAGGAAGCCCACGACGCGCTCTCCGACGCGGAGCTGCTCGCGACCTGCAACCTGCTGCTCCTCGCCGGCCACGAGACGACGACCAACCTGATCGGGAACGGGTTGTACGCACTTCTGCGTCACCCCGCGGAGCTCGCTCGGCTCGAGCGCGAACCGGCGCTCGTGAAGTCCGCGATCGAGGAGATGCTGCGCTACGACAGCCCCGTGCAGGCCACCTTCCGCATCCCGACCGAGGAGATTCCGCTCGGCGGCCAGGTTCTGCCGAAGGGCGCGCTCGTGATCGCGGCGATCGGCGCGGCCAATCGCGACCCGGCGGTCTTCCCCGAGCCGGACCGGTTCGACGTCGGGCGCGCCGACAACCGCCACCTGTCGTTCGGCTTCGGCGCGCACTTCTGTCTGGGTGCGCCGCTCGCGCGGCTCGAGGGAGAGCTCGTCTTCGGCGCGTTGATCGAGCGCTTCGCCAGGCTCGAGCTCGCGGCCGACAAGGTCGCCTACCGCCCGAACATGATCCTGCGCGGTCTCACGTCGCTGCCGGTGCGCTTCGCGAAGCGCTGAGCCGGGTGCGCGTCAGCCGTCGCCGCGCTCGCGCACCTGATCGGCCGTGATCAGTCGCACCGCGCGCTCGTAGGTGAAGTACTCCCAGGCCCACTCGACCAGCACGAGCAGCTTGTTGCGGAAGCCGATCAGCTGCGCGACGTGCACGGCCAGCCAGAGCAGCCAGGCGACGAAGCCCGTGAACGCGAAGCCGCCGAGCTGCGCGACCGCGGCGTGGCGTCCGATCGTCGCGAGCGAGCCGGGGTTGCGGTACGCGAACGCCTCGAGCGGCTCGCCGGCGAGGCCGTGCGCGATGTTCCGCGCGGCGAGCACACCCTGCTGCATCGCGACGGGCGCCATCATCGGCAGCGGCTGTCCCTCGTGCTCGAGCAGCGACGCGTCCCCGATCACGAACACGTCCTCGTGCCCGGGAACCTGCAAGGTCGGCTCGACGCGAACGCGCCCCTGCGCGCCCAACGGCAGCCCGAGCCGCTCGACGAGCCCCGCCGCGCGCACGCCGGCGGACCAGATCAGCGTGCGCGCAGGGATCACCTCTCCGCCCTTCAGCGTCACGCGCTCGCCGTCGAACTCGACCACCTGCGCGCCGAAGCGGACCTCGACGTGCTTGTGCCAGAGGCGCTTCGCAGTCTCCTCGCGCAGCTTCTCGACCAGCGGGCCGAGCAGCGCGTGCGTGGCCTCGAGCAGGATCACGCGCACGTCCTTGATCTCGAGCGCGGCGAAGTCCTTTGCGAGCACGAGCCGCACGAGCTCCGAAAGCGCGCCCGCGCTCTCGACGCCGGTGGGCCCGCCGCCGACGACCACGAACGTCAGGTGCGCGCGGCGCTTCTCGGCGTTGGGCTCCTGCGCCGCGAGCTCGAAGCTGCGCAGGATCTGGTTGCGCACGTTCACGGCCTCGTCGAGGTCCTTCAAGCCGAAGCCGTTGCGCTCGACCGACGCGAGCCCGAAGAAGTTCGTGCGCCCGCCCACGGCGAGCACGAGCCGGTCGTACCCGATCGGCCCCGTGCTCGTCTGGATCGTCTGCTTCGCGAAGTCCACCGACTCCACGTGCGCGAGCCGGAATTCCAGGTTCCTCTGACGGCGCAGGATCGCGCGCACCGGGTACGCGATGCTCTCGGGCGGCAGCATCGACGTGGCGACCTGGTAGAGCAGCGGCTGGAAGAGGTGGTAGTTCCGCTGGTCGACGAGCGTCACGTCGACGGGCGCGCGGGCCAGCTCGCGCGCCGCGCGCAGGCCGCCGAAGCCGGCCCCGACGATCACGATCCGCGGCCGACCGCGCTGAGACGCACTCGCTTCGCGCACGGCTCGGAGCATAGCGCGCGCGGTTGCGTTCGCGGCTCAGGCGCGCGGCGCGATGCGCAGCTCCGTCCGGCCTCCGAGCTCGACCTCGAGCGTGGCGCCGCCGCGCGTGTCCGCGACCAGCTCGCCCGCGCGCGCGCCCTGCACGACGTAGCTGCGCGAAGGCCGCAGCCGCTCGAAGCGCAGCGTCTGCACGCCCGGCTTCGCGCCCGGATGCAGCACCAGGTCCAGCGCCTCGCCGTCGCTCCACGCCTTCGCCACGAGCACCTCGGGGTAGCGCGCTTCCGCGAGCTGCGGTCCGGTGAGCGCGGACTTCGGCGGGCCCTCGACGACCGAGGCGCGGAAGTCGCCGGTGCGTGCCAGGCGGCCCTGGATCGCGAGCGCGTTCGAAAGATTCGAGCCGTGCGCGTAGCGCCGCACGCCGCCGTCCGTCGCCAGCCCGCAGTCCAGGTCCAGCGCGCGCTGCGCGCCGTCGGCGATGTCGTCCTCGCCGAACTCTCGCGCGCAGAGCAGGATCGTCGCGTAGTCGGCGGTGTGGCCGAAGCGGTAGTTGCCGAAGTCGATGCCGCGGCCGGGCAGGGCGAGGCGCGCGACGCCGCTCGCGTCCTTCACCAGCGCCGGCCGGATCTCCTCGCGCGCGACCGCCCAGAGTCGCTTCGCGCGCTCGGGCGCGAAGCAGTTCGCGAACCACGCGAAGCCCGCCTCGCCCGCGGGGAACGGCGCCTCGATGCCCGTGTGCTGCGAACGCAGACCGATGTAGCTGCCGCTCTCGTCGGTGAACTCGCGGTCGAGCATCGCCTGCCAGCGCGGCAGGTGGTCGGGGACGTAGGTCGTACCGAAGGCCGCGTCGTGCGCGGCGAGACACGTCATGCCGTAGTGATTGCAGACGGGATAGATCCAGTTCGGCTCGCACGGGAAGAGGCAGAAGTCCGAGCGATCGAAGCCCTTCGCCACCGACTCCGCGATCGTGTGCACGTCGTGCACGTACGCCGTGCGCGCGTTCAAGCGGAACGTCAGGCTGCCGGGCTCGCCGTAGCGCCGGTCACCCGACGACACCATGTACTGGCCCACGTGCATGCCGAACCAGCCCGTGAGCATGATGTTGTCGCGCGCGACCGGGTCGAAGTCCGTGAAGTTCAGGTGCCCCCAGCACGACTCGTAGACCCAGTAGCCCCAGACCTTCCGCTGCAGATAGCGCTCGATCAGGTTGCGCTGCGCGAGGCCGAGGTGTCCGCTGAAGGCGGGTGCGTAGTGGCACTGATAGAGCGCAAGCGCGAAGCCCAGGTGGTTGATCTGGTAGCGCAGCGCCGCGGGCTGGAACTGGTCGATGATGTCGAAGCCGTCCCAGCGGTCGGCCGGCTGGAGCGC
>CAZMKX010000126.1:0-8261 GCA_964566375.1 uncultured Myxococcales bacterium | reverse complement strand
GCGCCAGCGCCCAGGTCTCGTCGTCGAGCCCCGCGACGCGCGGCAAGCGCACGATCGCGGACCAGCCGGCCTCGACCTCGAGCGCGCGCGCGCCGCCGTGCGCGATCGCCGCTCGGAGACGTCCCAGGTTCGCGCGCGTGCGCTCCCGGATGCGGGCGCGCATCGCGACCGACTCGGCCAGGATCCGGGGCAGCGCGCGCTGGACGGGCGTGGCAGCGGAGAGGAACGTGTCGGCGATGACCGCGAGGCGTGCGCGGGCGGCCTCGACCCGCGCCGCGGGACCGAAGATCGCCCCGAAACCGAGCTTCAGCTGCGGGAGCGCCGCGAGCTTCGAGAGGCCCGAGAGGACGAACGTGAGCGACTCTCGCGAGCCCGCCGCGGACGTCACGCGACCTTCCGGAACTCGCAGCGGGAACTCCGCGAAGACCTCGTCCACGATCAGCGTGAGGCCGCGCGACGCACACACGCCGTCGATCGCGACGATCTCGCGCTCCCACAGGTAGGCGCCGGTGGGGTTCCCGGGCGCCGTGCAGACGATCGCGCGCGCGCGGGGCTCGGCCCGCACCACGCCGTGGAGCGCGTCGAGATCGATCGACCAGGCGCCGTCGTAGCGCAGCGGGTAAGGGACGAGTCGGACGTCCGCCAGCGCGGCCAGGTACTCGAGCAGCGGATAGCCCGGCCGCGGCACCAGCACGCAGTCGCCCGGGTCACAGAGCAGCGCGAGCAGCTGCGCGAACGCCTCGCTGGTGCTCGACGTGAGCCACACCGCGTCGCGGTCGCATGCGCAACCGCGCGCGCGGTAGTAACTTGCGATGCAGTCTCGCGCGGTGGCGAGCCCGAATGGTTCCGGCTCGTAGGCTGCGGACGAAGCGTCCGTGAGCGTCGCGTAGAACGGCGCCGGATAGCGTAGACCGACCGCGGTCGGATTGGTGATGGTGAGATCGACGACGTCTCCCCCGGCGGCGTGGCGATCCGCGAGCGCGCGGGTGAGCGCATTGGGCGCGAGCTCCCAATCGGTGCGGCGCGAGAAGGCGCCGCGCGCGCGTTCGCTGCTCTCCGTCACGACGCCGCAGCTTACGCGCAGCGCGGCGGCAGCGCGCGTGCAGATGCGGGAATCGACGTGAAAGCGACGCGCGCGCGCGCGCCACGCGTCGAGGCGTCGAGCCACTCTCAAGCGGCGGGAGAGTCTCGCCCTGCCGACGGAATCGAGCCGATGCTGCCCTCTCTTCCCCATCCCGCATCCCGCCCCGACGCGGCACTGCCGCAGATCGGACGCGAACGCACGCGCCAGCCGCGCGGCTTCCGGGTGCGCTGGCGCTGGGTCTTCGCGCTGCTCTTGCTGGCCGCGATCGGGTTCGGCGTCAAGCTCGTGCTCGACGAGCTGCGCACCTCGGAGCTGCAGGCGCGAGAGCTCGCGCGGCTCGCCCGCGAGGCGCGGTTCTCGGTCGAGCCGGGGGCGAGCCCGAGCATCCGGTTCCCGAGCACCGGGCCCTACGACCAGCGCCTGGGCTACACGAGCCTGCCGGAGTTCACGGCGCGCCTCTCCGCCTCGGGCTTCGAGATCGAGTCGCAGGCCCGCCACTCGCCGCGACTGCTGTCGCTCGAGGACTGGGGCCTGACTCCGGTCTACCGCGAGAAGGACCGTGCCGGACTCTCGATCGTGGGCCAGGACGGCTCGAGCCTGTTTCGGGCCAGCGACCCCAAGAACGTCTACGCGCGCTTCGAGGACGTTCCGCAGGTCGTCGTGGACGCGCTCCTCTTCGTCGAGAACCGCGAGGTCCTCGACACGCGCTACCCCAAGCGCAATCCGGCGATCGAGTGGGACCGACTGGGACGCGCGGCGCTCTCGCAGGTGCTCGAGGTGGCAGGCGCCGATACGGACCGCGCGGGCGGCAGCACGCTGGCCACGCAGCTCGAGAAGTTCCGGCACTCGCCCCAGGGCCTGACCAGCTCCCCGGGCGAGAAGCTGCGGCAGATGGCCTCCGCGAGCCTGCGCGCGTACCAGGACGGCGAGAACACCACCGCCGCGCGCCGACGGATCGTGGTCGACTACGTGAACTCGATCCCGCTCGCGGCGGCGCCGCCCTACGGCGAGGTGATCGGTCTGGGCGACGCGCTGGCGATCTGGTACGGCGCCGACTTCGCGCAGATCAACGCGGTCCTGCGCACGGCAACCGATCCGGCCTCGCCCTACGACCTGGAGACCCGCGCGCGCGCCTACAAGCGGGCGCTCTCGCTCGTCCTGTCGGCGGGGCGGCCTTCGTACTACCTGATCCAGGATCCGCAGGCGCTGCGCGTCCGCACCGACACGTATCTGCGTCTGTTGGCGAGCGAAGGCCGGATCCCCGCGGACCTGCGCGACGCCGCACTCGGCAGCGACCTCGAGCTGCGGCGCCGCGGCGCCGATTCCTCCGCGCTCCCACCGCAGGACCGGAAGTCCGCGAGCGCCGTCCGCGCGCGGCTGGTCGCGCTGCTCGGGCTCTCCGACTACTACGCGCTCGACCGCCTCGACCTCGACGTCGAGACCACCGTGCTCCCGTCCGTCCAGGAGGACGTCACGCGCCAGCTGCGCGCCCTGCGCGATCCCGAGCGCGCGCGCGAGGCGGGCTTCTACGCCAAGAACCTGCTCGAGCGCGGCGATCCGTCGAAGCTCGTCTACAGCTTCTCGCTCTACGAGCGCGGGCCGGGCGCGAATCACCTGCTCGTCCAGGCCGACAACCTGGATCAGCCGCTCGACGTGAACGAGGGCGTGAAGCTCGACCTCGGCTCGACGGCGAAGCTGCGCACGCTCGCCACCTATCTCGAGGTGATCGCGGAGCTCCACACGCGCTACGCTGGCGAGCACCGCGAGACGCTGGCTGCGATCGAGGTCGATCCGCCCGACCACCTGACGCGCTTCGTGATCGACCAGCTGATCGCGCATCCGGGCATGGCGCTGCCCGAGCTGCTCGAGGCCGCGCTCGACCGGCGTTACTCCGCAAGCCCCTACGAGACGTTCTTCACCGGCGGCGGCGAGCACCACTTCGGGAACTTCAACAAGGACGACGACGAGAAGGTCATGTCGGTGCGCTCGGCGTTCACCTTCTCGGTGAACCTGGTCTTCATCCGGCTGATGCGCGACATCGTGAGCTACTACATCTACCAGGCGCCAGGATCGAGTGCGGCGCTGCTCAAGGATCCGAAGGACCCGCGGCGCGCGCAGTACCTGAAGCGCTTCGCCGATCGCGAAGGCCGGATCTACCTCGAGAGCTTCTGGCGCAAGTACTACGGCAAGCGGCCGGAGGAGATCCCCGCGACGCTGATGCGTGGCGTTCGCATGACACCGAAGCGCGTCGCGATGGCGCTGCGCGCCGCGCACCCCGATGCGAGCTTCGAGGCCTTCGAGGCCGCTCTGCGCGCGCAGCTTCCCGAGGCGAAGCTGGCGCCGGGAATGCCCCGCAAGCTCTACGACACCTACTCGCCCGCGCGCTACTCGCTCGCCGACCAGGGCTACATCGCCGGCGTCCACCCGCTCGAGCTCTGGCTGGTCGGGTATCTCGGCGCGCACCCGGACGCGACGTTGCGCCAGGTCTTCGAGGCCAGCTCCGACGAACGCATTTCGGTGTACCAGTGGTTGTTCAGCCGGCACCGCAAGCAGGCGCAGGACCGGCGCATCAAGAGTCTGCTCGAGATCGAGGCTTTCCTCGAGGTGCACCGCAACTGGCAGGCGCACGGCTACCCGTTCGAATCGCTCGTTCCGTCGCTCGCGACCGCGATCGGGAGCGCCGCGGACCGCCCTTCGTCCCTGGCCGAGCTCGCCGGCATCATCGCGAACGACGGCGTGCGCAGGCCCGCGATCCGCCTCTCGCGCCTGCGCTTCGCCGCCGACACGCCCTACGAAACGACCTTCGTGCCGACGCCCGTGGAAGGCACGCGCGTGATGCCCGAGGCCGTGGCGCACGCGATGCGCTCGGCCATGGTCGGCGTAGTCGACCACGGAACCGCGGTGCGCGCGCGCGGCGCGCTCATCGCGCCCGACGGCCGCGTAGCCGTCGTGGGCGGCAAGACCGGTACGGGAGACCACCGCTACAAGGTCTTCGGCCCGGGCGGAAAGCTGCTCGAATCGCGCGTCGTCAATCGCACCGCGACGTTCATCTTCGTGATCGACGACCGCTTCTACGGCGTGATCACGGCGTACGTTCACGGGCCCGACGCGGCGAGCTTCGGCTTCACGAGCTCCCTGCCGTCGCAGATCTTCAAGACGCTCGCACCAACGCTCTCGCCGCTGCTCGGCCGGCCCGAGCCGCGCGCGCCCGCCGAGCCCACCGACGTCCGCGCCGGCGCGTGACGCGGCCGCGACTCCGCCTCTTTGCGCGATAGACTCGCCTCCGTGCCGCGCATCCTGACCCTCCTCGCCGTCCTCGCGCTCGCCTGTGCCCGTCCGGAGTCCGGACCGGAGCCGGCCGACCGTGTGTTGCGCCGCGGTCGCGTGTTCGTGGGCGACGCCTCGGGCTCGCACGCGGAGTCGCTCGCGATCCGCGGCGGCGAGATCGTCTACGTCGGTGACGACGCGGGCGCCGAAGCCTGGGTCGGAAGCGATACGCGCGTGACCGCGCTCGACGGGCGCTCCGTCCTGCCCGGCTT
The DNA here is from genome assembly GCA_964566375.1 of uncultured Myxococcales bacterium. Taxonomy (GTDB): domain Bacteria; phylum Myxococcota_A; class UBA9160; order SZUA-336; family SZUA-336; genus VGRW01. The sequence goes on along the minus strand of CAZMKX010000126.1, from coordinate 3,638 downwards.
CCACGACGCGCACGTCCACCCGATCTTCGCGGGCCTCGAGGCGCAGCGCTGCGCGCTCTCCGGCCTTTCCGATGCGGCGGCGATCGAGGCGCGAGTCCGGACCTGCGCCGCCGAGCAGCGCGGCCGGGCCTGGCTGCTCGGCGGGGGCTGGGAGTTGCCCGCGTTTCCGGACGCGAATCCCTCGAAGGCGCTGCTGGACACGCTCGTTCCCGACCGGCCGGCACTCCTGATCGCGGCCGACGGTCACTCGGCGTGGGCGAACTCGCGCGCGCTCGCCGCGGCGAAGGTCACGCGCGAGACGCGGGATCCCGTCGGTGGCCGCATCGAGCGCGACCCGCGCACGCACGAGCCGAGCGGGACGCTGCGCGAAGCGGCGATCGAGCTCGTGTCGAGCGTCGCGCCGCCGCCGACGACCGAAGAGCTCGACCAGGCGCTCGCGCGCGCGCTCGCGCAGCTCGCGAAGCTCGGCGTCGTCTGCGTGCACGAAGCCAATGCGGCGCCGGACGAGCTCGACGCGTACGTCGCCCGCGCCGCCTCGCCGGCGCGCGAGCCGCGCGTGCGAATCGCCCTCGCCCTTCCGTCCGATTGGGCGAGCGCGGATCCCTTGCCCGCGCTGCGGTCGGCGCGCGCGCGCGCCGACGATCCGCGGATCCGCGTCGTGGCCGTGAAGCTCTTCCTCGACGGCGTCATCGAGGCGCGAACGGCCGCGCTGCTCGAGCCATATGCCGATGGCGGCGGGCTCGGACCGACGAACTTCCCGCCCGCCGCGCTCGATGCCCTCGTCGCCCGACTCGACGGCGAGGGCTTCCAGGTGCACATGCACGCGATCGGCGATCGGGCCGTGCGCTCCGGTCTCGACGCCGTCGCGCACGCACGAGCGGCCAACGGTCCGCGCGACGCGCGACACACGATTGCGCACCTCGAGGTCGTGTCGGCCGACGACCTGCCGCGCTTCGCGACGCTCGGTGTCGCGCCGAACGTGCAGGCGCTCTGGGCGCAGAACGACGCGTACATCCGCGACCTCACGATCCCGCGGCTCGGGGACGAGCGCAGCCTCGACCTCTATCCGATCGGCTCGCTGTTCGCGACCGGCGCGGTGGTCGCCGCGGGCAGCGACTGGCCCGTGAGCTCGGCAAACCCGCTCGAGGCGATCGAGGTCGGCGTCACGCGCCGCGCGGCGGACGCCGGTCCGGGCCCGGGCTGGATTCCCGAGGAGCGCGCGAGCCTCGCACAGATGCTCGGCGCATACACGCGCGGCGGCGCATGGCTCGACTTCGAGGAGCACGCGCGCGGCACGCTCGAGGTCGGCAAGCGCGCCGACCTCGTCGTGCTCGATCGCGATCTGGAATCGCTCCCGCCGGAGGAGATCTCGGACGCGCGCGTGGTCGAGACGATCTCGGACGGCGTCACGATCTGGTCCGAGCGCTGAGCACGGGCGTGAGCGGCTCGCGCGCGATCGACGTCCGCGGACTGGCGAAGACCTACGTCGTGCCCGTGCGCGAAGCGGGCGCGGGCGCCGCTCTGCGCAGCCTGTTCCGGCGCGAGACGAAGCGCGTGGTGGCGGTCGACGCGATCGACTTCGGCGTCGAGGCGGGCGAGGTCGTGGGCTTCCTCGGGCCGAACGGCGCCGGCAAGACGACGACGCTGAAGATGCTCTCCGGCCTGCTCGAGCCGAGCGCGGGCAGCGCGCGCGTGCTCGGCTTCCAGCCGTCGGCGCGCGAGCGCGACTTCCTGCGCCGAATCACGCTGGTGATGGGCCAGCGCAACCAGATGGTGTGGGACATCCCCGTGATCGACTCGCTCGAGCGCAACCGCGCGATCTACGGCATCGACGCCGCGCGCTACCGGCGCACGCTCGACGAGCTCGTCGCGCTGCTCGAGCTCGAGAGCTTGTTGCAGCGCCCGGTGCGGAACCTGTCGCTCGGCGAGCGCATGAAGTGCGAGCTGGCCGTGGCGCTCGTGCACGAGCCGGCGGTGCTCTTCCTCGACGAGCCGACGATCGGCGTCGACGTGACGATGCAGCGGCGGATCCGCGAGTTCGTCGCCGGCTACAACCGGCGCACCGGCGCGACCGTCCTCCTGACCAGTCACTACATGGCGGACATCGAGGCGCTCTGCGAGCGCGTGATCGTGATCCACCACGGTCGCCTTCTGTTCGACGGCGCTCTCGCGGAGCTCGTTGCGAGCTTCTCCTCGCACAAGACGGTCACGATCGAGCTGGCCGCGCCGCCCGGCGATCTCGACGGCTACGGCGAGGTCGTCCGACGCGACGGTCTGCGCGTGATCCTGCGCGCGCCGAAGGCCGATACGCCGCGGCTCACGGCGCGGCTGCTCGCAGATCTGCCCGTGCTCGACCTCGCAGTCGAGGACCCACCGATCGAGGAGGTGATCGAGCGCGTCTTCGCGACCGGACCCGCGCGGCCCTGAGCGCGCCGGGCTAGGCGACGAAGAGCCGTGGCCTGCGCGACGCCCACGGACGCGCGGCTTCGAGCTGCGAGGCCAGACGGATCAGCGTCGACTCGTCGCCGAAGCGTGCCGCGAACTGCACGCCCACCGGCACGCCGGCCTCGGTCTGGTGCAGCGGCAGCGAGATCGCCGGCTGGCCCGTCGTGTTGTAGAGCGCGGTGAACGGGACGTACTCGAACACCTTGCGCGTCCAGCCCATCGCGGACAGGCCCGCCTCGTTCTGGTCGATCTCGCCGAGCTTCGCGGGCGGCCGACCGATCGTGGGCGTGAGGAACGCATCGACCCCCTGGAAGAACGGTGCGACCTGGCGCGAAACCGTGTTGTGGTAGTCGAGCGCCTGCAGGAGCTGGAGCGCGCTGTAGCGCTTTCCGTCCTCGTAGCACTGCCAGGTCGTCGCCTCGACACTGTCAGGTGTCGGCTTGCGGCCGAGCGCCGACGCGAGACCGTCCATCGAGAGCGCCGTGAAGACGACCCAGATCACGTGCACCGCGTCCAGGAAGCGCTCCCAGTCGAGCGGCGGCGCGGCCTCGACGACCTCGTGGCCCAGGGACTCCAGAAGCTTCGCCGTCGCCGTCACCGCGCGCGTGCAATCGGGATCGGCGGGCTTGCCCGACGCGGGCCGCGTCGAGAAGGCGATGCGCAGCCGGCCGGGCGCCGCGCCGAGCTCTTCGCGGTACGGTCGGCGGGGCGGAACGCAGTGGCCCGGCGCCCCGAGGTCGGGACCGGCGACCGCGTCGAGCAGCACCGCCGTGTCGCGCACGCTGCGCGTCACCGCGAACTCGATCGCCAGCCCGCAGAGCGGATCCGCGTAGTCGGGCCCGGTGGGGATGCGGTCGCGCGTCGGTTTCAGCCCGACGAGCCCGTTCGCCGACGCGGGAATGCGGATCGAGCCGCCGCCGTCGTTCGCGTGCGCGACGGGCACGATGCCCGCGGCCACCGCGGCGCCCGAGCCGCCGGACGACCCGCCCGCGCTGCGCGTCGTGTCCCACGGGTTGTGCACGGGACCGTGGAGCACGGTCTCGGTGGTCGGGTTGTAGCCGAGCTCGGGTGTTTGCGTCGTCCCGACCAGCACGAGCCCCGCGCGACGGAAGCGCGCCATCAGCTCGGTGTCCGCCTCCGGCACGAAGCCCTGCGTGAGCTTGCAGCCGCTGTCGAGGCGCACGCCCTTGGCG
>CAZMKX010000125.1:0-8272 GCA_964566375.1 uncultured Myxococcales bacterium | reverse complement strand
GCCGAGCGGAAGATCCGCTTCTTCCAGCACCTGATCTCGTACAGCTTCGTGGTGCTCTTCCTGGCGGTCGTCGTGAGCAAGTTCGTGGCGATGATCGTCGCGCTCTCCTGGGGCATCGGGCTGGCGTCGCACTACTTCCAGGCGATCGTCGCGCCGGGCCTGCGCCGCAAGTGGGTGCGCGGCGAGGTCGACCGCCAGGTCGCGCGCTCGGTCTCGCGCCAGCGCGTCGCGCTCGAGGACGAGAAGCTGCGCTCGCTCGAGGAGCTGTCCGCGTCGATCGCGCACGAGATCCGCAATCCCATCACCGCCGCGAAGAGCCTGGTGCAGCAGCTCGGCGAGGATCCCGGCTCGAGCGAGAACGTCGAGTACGCGCAGATCGCGCTGCAGGAGCTCGACCGCGTCGAGCGCTCGATCTCGCACCTCCTGCGCTACGCGCGCGAGGAGGAGATGCACCCCAAGCAGATGAAGCTCGTCGACGCCGCCGAGAGCGCGCTCGAGACGGTGCGCGAGCGCGTCGAGGCGGGGCGCGTGAAGGTGCGGCGCGACTTCGACGTGCCCGGCGAGATGGTCGGCGACGCGGAGCAGCTGCGCCGCGTGTTCATCAACCTGATCGGAAACGCGCTCGACGCGTTCGCCGACGCCGGCACGCGCGAGCCCGTGATCGAGCTCGCGATCGGCGAGAACCTGGGCGGGAACGAGGTCTGGGCGCGCGTGCGCGACAACGGCCCCGGCATGGATGCGGACACGCAGACGCGGATCTTCAAGCCGTTCTTCACCTCGAAGGCGAACGGCACCGGGCTCGGCCTCGCGATCACGCGCAAGCTCGTCGATGCGCACGGCGGCGAGATCGCGCTCGCCTCGGCGCCGGGCCAGGGCAGCGAGTTCACGCTGCACTTCCCGAAGCAGGCGCAGAGCCCCGAGGCGACGTCTTGAGCGCGCGCGTGCTGGTCGTCGAGGACGAGAAGGCGATCCAGCTGGCGCTGCGCGGCCTGCTCCGGCGCGACGGCTACGACGTCGAGCTCGCCGACACCGGCGAGGACGCGCTGCGCATGCTCGGCGAGAAGCCCTACGACCTGGTCATCACCGACCTCGCGCTGGGGCGCGGGATCAGCGGCATGGACGTGCTGCGCGCGAGCAAGGAAGCGCGCGCCGAGACCGCGGTCGTGATGATCACCGCGCACGGCAGCGAAAAGGTCGCGGTCGAGGCCATGAAGCTGGGCGCCGACGACTACGTGCCCAAGCCCTTCGACAACGAGGAGCTGCGCGTGGTCGTGCGGCGCGCGCTCGAGCGCACGCAGCTGCAGCGCGAGCACCGCCTCCTGCTCGAGCGCGTCGAGCGCGACTTCAGCTTCGAGAACCTGATCGGCCAGGGCCGGGCGATGAAGCAGATCTTCGAGGTGATCCAGAAAGTCGCCGAGACGGACCTGTCGGTGCTGGTGCGCGGAGAGAGCGGGACCGGCAAGGAGCTGGTCGCGCAGGCGCTGCACCAGCGCAGCGCGCGCCGCGCCAAGCCGTTCATCGCGGTGAACTGCGCCGCGATCTCCAAGGAGCTCGTCGAGAGCGAGCTGTTCGGCCACGAGAAGGGTGCGTTCACCGGCGCCGACGCGAAGCGCGTGGGCAAGTTCGAGGCCGCGAACGGCGGCACGATCTTCCTCGACGAGATCGGCGACATGGCGCCCGAGACCCAGGCGAAGGTCCTGCGCGTCCTGCAGGAGAAGAGCTTCGAGCCGGTCGGCGGGAACCGTGTGGTGAACGTCGACGTGCGCGTGGTCGCGGCAACGCACCGCGACCTCGAAGCCGAGGTGAAGAACGGCCGCTTCCGCGAGGACCTCTACTACCGCTTGAAGGTGGTCGAGATGACGCTGCCGCCGCTTCGCGAGCGGCTCGAGGACGTGCCGCTCCTGGCCGAGCGCTTCATCCACGCGGTCGCGGAGCGGCTCGGCCGCAAGCCGTTGCACCTGTCGAGCGCGGCGCTCGCGCGTCTCACGCGCCACGCGTGGCGCGGCAACGTGCGCGAGCTTCGCAACGTGATCGAGCGCGCGGCCGTGCTCGCGTCCGGCGCCGAGATCGAGGTCGCCGACCTCGCGCTCGACGGCGAGGAGATTCCCGCCGATCCCGCCACGAACCTCGCGGTCGGCGTGCCGTTCCGCGACGCCAAGCGCATCACCGTCGAGAGCTTCGAGCGCGCGTACCTGATGCGCGCGCTCAAGGACCATGGCGGCAACGTCTCGCGCACGGCCGAGGCGATCGGGATGGTGCGCCAGAGCCTGCAGCAGAAGATTCGCGAGCTGGACCTGCGCTCCGAGGATTGGAGCGACGAGTCCGAGTAGGAGGATCGGGATGGGCATGCACGGACAGCGCGGATTCGTCGCGAGGTTGCGCGATCTCGTGAACGGCGTCTTCGCCGTGTGGATGCGCGAGCGCGAGGCGGAGCGGCCCGACGCCGTCTACGAGCGCGTGATCGGCGAGCGCGTGCGCCAGTACGCGGAGCTGAAGCGCGCCGTCGCGGGAATCCTGTACATGCGCAACAAGATCGAGGGCGAGCTGCGCGAGCGGCGCGCCGAGCTCGCGCGCCTGCACGAGGACATCGGCCGCGCCGTGAAGCACAACGACGACGAGGTCGCGCTGGTGCTGATCACGCAGAAGGACGCGCTGCTCCAGGACCTCGAGCGCGGCCAGCGCGAGCTCGAAGAGGTCTCCGCCGAGTGCGAGAGCGCGAAGGCGAATCTGGTCAAGTTCCGCGCCGAGATCCGCAATCTCGAACGCGAGAAGGTGCGCATGCTCGCCGCGCTCGCGAACGCGCGCGCGCGTCGGCGCATCCAGTCGGCCTTCGAGGGGCTCTCGACCGAGGGCGAGCTGAAGGCGCTCGAGAGCGTGCGCGAGGAGATCGAGCGCATGAAGGCCGAGTCGAAGATCGACGCCGACATGGACTCCGGCCTCGAGCAGCGCGTGCGCGCGATCCGCGACGAGGCGAGGCACGAAGCCGCGCGCCGCGAGCTCGACGAGCTGAAGCGCCGGCTCAAGCCGTCGCTCTTCGTACCGGCCGTGCCCGCGCCCGCGCGCGAGATCGTGATTCCGCGCGCGGAGCCCGCCAGCGTGGCCGCGAACGGCTGATCGCCTCTGCTACTCTCGGCGCAGGGCATGGCCCTGCGCCGGGGTGGCGGAATTGGCAGACGCGACGGCCTTAGGAGCCGTTGCCGCAAGGCGTGCAGGTTCGACCCCTGTCCCCGGCACCGGGCCGGCTGCGGACTTTGTTACCCTCGGGCGAGCTTGAAACCCCGCGGAATCGCTCGCACGATCGGAAGTCTCGCGGCAGGGACGTGGATCGCGTCGCTCGTCGGAGTCGGGCACGCGCAGGCCGCTCCGACCGCCCGCTTCACCGCCCGCCCCATCCAGGGGATGACCTGCGTGGCGCCGTGCACGGTCCACTTCGACGCCATCGGCGAGGGGATGCTGAGCACGCCCACGCCGTACGAGTCGAAGGAGACGACGGATCCGGCCTACCCGAAGCCATTCCACCAGCTCCTCTTCGCGTGGGACTTCGGCGACAATACGGCTTCGAGCTGCGGCGGGACGAACGCGACGTGGCCCGTGAGCGGGCAGCCGAAACACAAGGGTGTCGGCGGGCTCGCGGCCCACACCTACTGTGCGCCCGGGACCTACACGGTCACGCTGACGGTGACGAACCCGGACGGGCAGCGAGACGCGGTCGCGCACGACGTGGTCGTCGCCGACCCGGACGTCGTGTTCGCGGGCAAGACTTTCTGCGTCGGCGCGACCACGCTTCCCGAGCCGGGCGTGGGCGGCTGCCCGAGCGGCGCGACGGCGATCAACGCGACCGCGAGCTACCGCACCGCCGATCTCGACCGTGCGCTCTTCCTCGGCTGCGACGTCGACGCGGCGAAGGTGCGCTGTCTCTTCAAGGCCGGCGACACGTTCAACTCCAAGATCGAGTCGAAGTACAAGCAGAGCGCGGAGCCCGGAATCGTCGGGCGCTTCGGCGCCGGCCCCGACCCCGTCTTCGCGCTCGGTGGCAACCGCATCGCGTTCCAGGACGGCTGGACCTTCGACGGCATCGACGTCACGTCGTCCTACGGCGGGGTCGCCCCTTTCTTCATCGACGACGGGCGCTCGCACATCACCCTGAAGGACGTCGATCTGACCTACACCGGCCCGGGTCAGTGCTTCGCGGTCGGATTCAACCCGACCCCGCCCAGAACTCCCCACATGGTCGCCTGGGTCAACTTCAGCTGCACGGCGAACGGGGCGAACGCGGACGCCATGCTCTGGCCGCACGTGCACTACTTCGTGTTCCAGGGCGGAACGATCGACCGCAACGGCCTGACGAAGGCCGGCGGGGGGAACGGCTACACCCTGCGCTCCACGCGGCAGCAGCACTGGGTGCTTCAGTACACGCGTTGGCTTCACGCGACGGCGGGTGGAAACCACTGGCAGTTCCGCGGCGGGGACGCGGGGCCCGGCGCTCCCAGCGACGCACAGGCGTCGAACCGGTTCATCTACGTCTCCGACAACGAGACCGTCGACACGCGCACGAACGGCGCGAACCGGATCTGCATCGACGCGGGCTGCCGCTGCGAGGGCGGGAACTGCACGACCTGGATCAGCACGTCGAACTACGTCTTCGAGCGCAACCTCTTCACGCGGGACACGACGGGGACGACGGGAAACCCGAACTATTTCTTCGAGGTCTCGGGCGGAGACGTCACGTTCCGCAACAACGTCTGGGACGTTCAAGGCGGAGTCGCGAGTGGCGGGCTCGGTCTGGTGATGATCACCGGGCGGAACGCCGGCGGGAAGGGACCTGCGCATCCGCCGGAAGGCGGGATCGACGTCTACGACAACACGATCTACTTCGACGACACCGTCTCGACGGCGATCACGCTCGTCACGGGCTCCGCCGGGTTCGGCTTCAGCGGCTGCTCCGGATCGCCGTGCAACGTGCGGAACAACCTGGTCGTCACCGAGAACGACGCGAGTGACCTGACGATCTCGACCGGCACCGGGAAATTCGTCGCGTCGAACAACCTCCGGACCCGGGAGGACGTGTTCGCTTCGCCGCCGCCCGAGCAGGGCCGGACGTCGCTGCGGAGCTTCGCCCCGGATGCGAACAGCGCGTCGGTCGTGGACGCCGGCTTTCCCGTGAAGACGGTCCGGCTCGACGCACTCGCGCTCTGCCGCCCGGCCGGCAAGGGCTGGGACATCGGCGCGCTCGAGTCCGGGGCAGGAGACGCGTGCCTTCGGCCGGCGAAGCCGTCGCGGAGCGCGAGCAGCGACTGATCCACCGCCGAGGCGCGGGCCTCGCCGCAGCCCGACGATCCGGCGTTCGCGGGCTCGATCGCGCGCGTGGTCTTCGACGTCGGGTGACGCGCGCTCAGCCGAGCCCGCCCGCGGCCTCGAGCCGGGCCACGATCTCCGCGGAGTAGCCGAGCTCCGCCACGAGCGCGGCCCGGAGGTCCTCCAGCGAGAGCTCCCGGCTCGCGATGCCCGCGGCCGTCTTCTCGAAGCGCGTGCGCCCGAAGTACGATACGAGACGCCCGGGGAAGTTCCGGCGCGCGTAGAGCGCCTCGTTGAAGACGGAGTAGCCGCGCGAGATCTCGTACCGCTCCAGATAGAACGTCTCGTCGACGGGATCGTTCATCAGCCGACACGACATCGTGTCGGTCGATCCGCTCCGGCCCCAGTGGATCAGGAGCCCCGGCGCGCCGGGCTCGATCCGGATCGGATGCACGGCGTCCTCGAGCGAGTGCGCGCCGTCCCGCCGAAGCGGGATCGGGGCTTCGTTCAGGATCGACGAGTCGACCAGGAGCTCCTCGCCGCCGAGTCGCACGACCAGGCTGCCGTGGTTGTGATCGTTGCGGTCGGTCATGGACGCAGAGATCCGTCGCACGTCGAAGCCGCACGCGCGCAGGATCGCGAACAGGCCGTTGCTCGAGGGCCAGCAGGTGCCGCCCGCGCCGTGCGCGAGCCAGGCATCGAAGAAATCCCGGGGGCGACCGCCGGGCAGCGGGCCGGGCGTGGCCTCGAGCAGCGCGATGCGCTTGCGCACGTTGTCGAACGGAACGGCGCGACACCAGGCGAGGTACAGGCGCTCGAGCCCCTCGCGGTCGAGCCCCGGCTCCTCCTCGAGGCCGAGCTTCGCGAGGACGCGCTCGACCAGACCCGGCGCGAGCTCGCTCATGGCGACGACGGGAGCTCGTCGAGCTTCAGGCGCTCGGCTTTCGCATACGTGAGCTTCTCGACCACGAGGCCGTCCGCGAAGTGCAGGATGTCGAGGCCGCGCCAGCCGCGCGTCCGCCCGTTGCGCTCGGTCGTGCACAGCCAGCGGATCAGGCCTTTGCCCGTGGACGGGTCGACGAAGAGATCCTCGGTGACGAAGCGCATCCGGCCGAAGTCGCCGCGAAACTGCGGCTCGAACGCCTTGCGGATCTCCGCCTTGCCGACCCGGCGCCGGCCGTCGAACTCGTCGTAGACGCCGTCCTCGGTGAAGAACGCCATCACGGCGTCGAGGTCGACGCGGTTGAATGCGTCGGTGAATCGCACCACCAGGTCCGCGAGCTCCGCGTGGGTCACCAGCGCGCTCCCGGGTGCGCGCGCGTCACGCTCTGCATCTCGGAGAGCAGGTGGTCGAGGTGCTCGGTGTGGATCCCGCGCCGCCCGCCGCTCGGCGCGATCTCGGGATCCCCCGGCAGCGAGAGCGTCGCCTCCTCGACGAGCCTTCCGATCTCGCGCGTCCAATCGGCGCGTACGCGCGCAAGGTCGGCGCCGATCCCCGCCCGACACAGCTCGGCGTCGAGCGCGTCCGCCTCGAAGAGCTCCGGCGTGAAGACCCAGAGAGCGTCTAGCCCTCGCTGCATCCGGGCGTGGCTCTCCGCGCTGCCATCGCCGAGGCGCAGGAACCAGTCGCGCGCGTGGCGCAGGTGGTAGCGGCCTTCCTTCGCGCAGCGCCGCGCGAGCTCTGCGAGCCGCTCGTCCTTCGACGTCGAGAGCTGCTCCATCACGAGCAGGCTCGCCGTGTCGAAGAGCGCCTGACGCACGATCGTCTGCGCGAAGTCGCCGTTGGGCTGCTCGGCCAGAAGGCAGTTGCGGAACTCCGTCGGACCGCGCAGGAAGGCGAGGGCGTCCGCATCGCGGCCCGCGCCCTCGAGCTCGCCCGCGAGACCCAGCAGGCCCGACGCCTGGCCGAGCAGGTCGAGGCCGACGTTCGAGAGCGCGATGTCCTCTTCCAGGACCGGCGCGTGGCCGCACCACTCCGAGAGACGGTGTGCGAGCACGAGCCGGTCGTCGCCGAGCCGGATCAGGTAGGCGACGAGCGCGCTCACGGCTTCTTCGCGGCCCGCGGCCCGGTGTAGAAGCGCGGGTGCCGGTAGATCTTCTCGGGGCCGGGCTCCAGGAACGAGGGCGAATCCTCGGGTGTGGTCGCGACGATCCGGCTCGACTCGACCACCCACAAGCTCGTGACCGGACCCCGGCGCGCGTAGACGTCGCGCGCGGCGAGCAGTGCGAGCTCACCGTCGGCGGCGTGCACCGACCCCGCGTGCTCGTGCGGATCGCCGGTCTTCGCCTGTACGAAGACCTCCCAGAGCGTTCCCTGCGAGTCGCCTTCGCCGCGCGTCACGACGCGTGCTTCTTCGCGTAGGCCTCGGCCGCCTCGCGCACCCAACGACCTTCGTCGTGTGCGCGCTGGCGATCCGCGAGGCGGTCGCGATTGCACGTTCCGCCTCCCTTCACGACGCGCCAGAACTCGTCCCACTGGATGGGGCCGGTGAGCCAGTGGCCGCTCGCCTCGTCCCAGCGGAGCTCCGGGTCGGGAATCGTGAGCTTCATCTGCTGGGCGTGCGGGACGGTCAGGTCGACGAACCACTGCCGCAGCTCGTCGTTCGACTTCTGCTTCACCTTCCAGCGCATCAGCTGCTCGTTGTGCGTCGAGGCGTCGTCGGGCGGGCCGAACATCATCAGCGTCGGCCACCACCAGCGGTCGAGCGCATTCTGCGCCATCGCGCGCTGCGCGGGTGTGCCGGCCGCGAGCACCGCCATGATCTCGAAGCCCTGCTTCTCGTGGAAGCGCTCCTCCTTGCAGATCCGCACCATCGCGCGCGCGTACGGACCGTACGAGCACTTGGTGAGCATGGTCTGGTTCAGGATCGCGGCGCCGTCGACGAGCCAGCCGATCGCGCCCGCGTCGGCCCAGGTCAGCGTCGGGTAGTTGAAGATGCTCGAGTACTTCGCCTTCGCCGCGAGCAGGTCGTCGATC
>CAZMKX010000124.1:0-8293 GCA_964566375.1 uncultured Myxococcales bacterium | reverse complement strand
GAGCGCGCGAGGTGCACGCCGATGCAGTAGTGCGGGCCGTGACCGAAGATCGTGAGCGCCGTGTTGTCGCGCGCGATGTCGAAGCGATCGGGGTCGGGAAAGACGCTCGGGTCGCGATGCGCGCCCGTGAACGACAGCAGGATCATCTGCCCCTTCCTGATGGTCTTGCCGCGCAGCTCGAAGTCGCGCAGCGCGTAGCGCGGAAGGCCCCCGCCGCCGCCGAACGCGTAGCGCAGGATCTCGTTCACGGCGTCGGGAATCAGCGACCGGTCCGCGCGCAGCCGCTCGAGCGTGTCGGTGTGCTCGAGCAGCGTCGTCAGGGCGACGAGCCCGCCGATCGCGGTCGTCTCGCTTCCCGCGCCGATCAGCCCCGTCACGAGCGTCACGACCTCGTCGTCGCTCATCGCGCGCCCCTCGTCCTTCGCGCGTACCAGATCGCTGATCAGGTCCTCGCGCGGCGAGTGGCGGCGCTCGTCGGCGAGCTTGCGCACCCACTCCGAGAGCTCCATGAATGCGGCCTCGCCCTGCTTCTTCGCCTCGGGATCCGAGAACGCGAAGAAGCCGCGGATCGTGGCCTGCGCGAGCTCGCGGAAGCGCACTTCCTCACCGCCCTTCGGCGGAACCCCGACGATGCGGCTGATCACCGCGTTCGGGATCGGGTCCGTGTATTCGCTCATCATGTCGACGACGCCTTTGCGTCCACGCAGCGGGGCCGCGAACTGCTCGACCACGTCGAGCACCTGGTCGTCCATGCGCGCGACCGCGCGGGGGGTGAAGCCGGCCGAGACGAGCCGGCGCACGCGGGCGTGCTGCTCGGGCGGAAGCGAGAAGAGCCCGTTGTCCGAAACCCAGCGCATGAACGTGCCCTCGGGCGGCGCGACGTACAGCTCCCAGGCACGCGGATCGTTGGTGACGTTGGGGTCGGTGAAGAGCTGGCGCACGTCGTCGTAGCGGGTGGCCAGCCAGAAGCCGAGCCCCGGCACGAAGTGGATCGGGTCCTCCGCGCGGAGCTGCGCGATCACCGTGTGCGGCGCGATGAGGTACTCCTCGGAGAGGACGGGTGACGGCTCGATTCCGCTGTTCTGGCTCATGAAAGCATGCTAGACGTCGCGCCGGAACGAGTCCAATTCCGGGAGCCACGTGATCACGCGACTCACGCTCGCAGTGGGCTTGCTGCTCGCGCCCGTGGCGCACGGCGCCGATCCGTGGTTCACGGGCTCGCTCGAGGCCCCGGGCGCGACGGTGAACGAGCCGGGCGAGCTGAGCGTCGAGCCGTCGCTCGGGATCTCGAACGGGCGCGCGAGCTACGGCCAGGACGGGCAGCTCGTGGCCACGAGCCATCCCGATCTCGCGGTGAATCCGCAGCTCGAGCTCGAGATCGGGCTGCTCGAGCAGCTCCAGCTCAGCGTGAGCGGCCAGGCCGAGTGGAGCCGCGACAGCGGTGACTGGTCCGCCGGCGTTGGGGACACCCAGGCGAGCCTCGACGTGGCGCTTCTCGACGAGGACTCGGAGGGTCTCGCGCCCGCGGTCCGCCTGGACCTGCAGCTCACGCTGCCGACCGGCGAATACCAGCGCCTCGACGCGAGCCGGGCAAGCTCGGACGCAACCGGGAGCGGGAGCTACGTCGTCGCGCTCGGGCTCAACGCCGCGAAGTCGTTCACGCTGGGCGACCACGTGATCCGCCCGCACGCCTGCATCTGGGTCGACGTCTACGCTTCGCACGTGCGGGTGCACGGGGCGAACACCTACGGCGGCGGGGCAGGCACGTCCGGCACCGTGTCGCCCGGCCGCTCGATGACGGCTTACCTGTCGGCCGAGTACTCGCTCACGCAGAGCTGGGCGCTCTCGTTTGGCGCCGTGTACACGCGCGGCACCCGCAGCACCTTCCGCGGCGATCCGGGCGTGCAGCCAAACGGTACACCCGCCGAGGTCGGCAACGGCCGCACCAAGCTGATCACGCTCGCGCCCGCGCTCGAGTACAGCTGGTCGGCACAGAGCGGTGTCATCGTGGGCATGACGTTCGATCTCGCGGGACAGAATGCCTCGCAGGCGACGGGGCTGCAGGTTCAGTACAGCCGGACCTTCGACGCCTTCTGAACGCGTCCGCTTGAAGCCGCGCGCGCCGAGGTGGAAGATGGTGCCATGACGACGATCAGCGACGGCACCGATCTTCTCGAACCCTCCCTGTACGCGACGCGCGGCTATCCGCACGACCTGTGGCGGCGGCTGCGCCGCGAGGCGCCGGTGCACTGGTGTGAGCCGGTGGAGCTCGTGCCTTTCTGGGCCATCACCAAGCACGCGCACATCTCCGAGATCTCGAAGCAGCCGGACGTCTTCGAGTCGGGAAAGGGCATCGTCCCCGCCACGCGCGTCGACGCCGAGCGCATCGCGCGCGGCGAGAAGGGTCCGTTCGACGTGATGCAGACCATCATCACGATGGATCCGCCCAAGCACCGCAAGTACCGCAAGGTCGCGAGCCCGTGGTTCACGCCGCAGGCGCTCGCGCGCGTCGACGCGGTCGTGAAGGCGAGCGCGCGACGGCTCGTCGACCGGCTCTACGACGCGCAGACGAACGGCGAGGGCACGTGCGACTTCGTCACCGAGATCGCGGTTCAGCACCCGCTGCGCATCCTGTGCTCGATCCTCGGCGTTCCCGAAGCGGACGAGCCCGTCATCCTGCGACTGACGCAGCAGCTCTTCGCGGGCGAGGATCCCGAGTTCAAGCGCTCCGAGGCCGACCGCAACGAGGCGTTCCGCGCGCTCGGCATCGAGTTCCTGCAGTACTTCGGAAAGATCATCGCCGAGCGCCGCGCCAGCCCGCGCGACGACCTCGCGGGAGTCTTCGCGAACGCCGAGGTCGACGGCGCACGCATGGGCGACATCGAGACGCTCGGCTACTACCTGATCACCTTCACGGCCGGACACGACACCACGCGCAACGCGATCGCGGGCGGAATGCACGCGCTGATCGAGAACCCTGCCGAGCGCGAGAAGCTCCATCGCGATCCGCAGGGACTCGTCGCCGACGCCGTCGAAGAGATCGTGCGCTGGACGACGCCGGTGAACTACATGATGCGCACGGCCGCGCGCGACTACGAGCTGGCCGGCGCGAAGATCCGCGCGGGCGATCGCGTGGTGCTCTTCTACGCGTCGGCGAACCGCGACGAGGACGTGTTCGAAGCGCCCTACGAGTTCCGCATCGACCGCAGCCCGAACCCGCACCTGGGCTTCGGCATCGGCGAGCACTTCTGCCTGGGCTCGCACCTGGCGCGGCGATCCCAGCGCGCGCTGTTCTCCGAGCTGATCGGACGCCTCGAGCACGTCGAGCTCGCAGGTCCGGTCGAGCGGCTGGTCGCGAGCTTCGTCGCGGGCATCAAGCACCTGCCGATCCGCTACCGGCTCGCGCCGCACGCCTAGAGTGGTCGCGCCGGGCGTGTCGCTCGTCGCGGGTGCCGCGGCGTGGACGCTGGCGGAGTACCTGCTACACCGATTCGTGTTCCACGGGCGGTCGCCGAAGGCGATCGGCGCGGCCGAGCACCGCCAGCATCACGCCTGGCCGGACTACTTCGCGCCGTGGTGGCAGAAGGCGCTGGCCGCGATTGCGGCCACCGCGCTGATCCTTCCCGCGATCGCGCTCGTGGCGGGAGTCGAGACCGCGCTCTGGTTCACGCTCGGGTTCACCGCGACGTACCTGCTCTACGAGGTACTGCACCGGCGTGTGCACACGCATCCGCCGCGCGGGCGCTACGGACGGTGGCGGCGCCGGAACCACTTCGCGCACCACTTCGCGGATCCCGGTCGCGCGCACGGCGTCACGAGCCCTGTCTGGGACCGGGTCTTCGGAACGCACCTTTCGCTCGAGCCGGTGCGCGTCCCCCGCAGGCTCGCCATGCGCTGGCTCGTCGACGACGAGGGCCGGGTTCGCGAGGCGTTTGCGTCCGACTACGTCCTGGTCGGCAGCGCGCGCGCCGACGACGCGACGCGGCGCGCCGACCGGGAGGCCGCGCTCGAGAACCGCAGCCCTGCGGCCGGCTGAGCGTCAGCCCGGCAGACCGAGCCCGCGCAGCGCGATGATGTTGCGCAGGATGTTGTTCGTCCCGCCCTGGATCGTGTAGGCGGGCGCGTACAGGAACGTGCGCGCGGCGCGGCCGCCGAAGGGCGCGCGCGGGTCGGCGGCGTCGAGCGCGCCCGCGCTGCCGGCGATCTGCGAGACCAGATCGGTGATGCGCTGCTCGAGCGAGGTGCAGAACGTCTTGGCGACCGCGGCCTCGAAGTTCGGCACGCGGCCGGTCGAGAGCATCTCCGCCACGCGGTAGATCAGTCCGCGCCCCGCGCGCCAGGCGATCTCGATCTCGGCGATCTTCTCGCGCAGCACCGGATCGCGCCGGGTGAGGCCCCGCTCGCGCGCGAACGCCTTGGCTTCGCGCCAGAGCGGCGCGTTCGAGACCAGCCGCTCGATCCCGCTCCGCTCGTAATCGAGCTGCTGCATGATCTGGTAGAAGCCGTTGTCGAGCTTGCCGATGAGGGCGGTGCGCGGCACGCGCACGTCGTCGAAGAAGAGCTCGCCGAAGTGCGACTCGCCGACCATGTCCGCGATCGGGCGCACGGTGATGCCGGGCGCGCGCATGGGGACGAGGAGCTCGCTGATGCCCTTGTGCTTCGGGGCAAGCGGGTTCGTGCGCGCGACCAGGTAGCAGTAGTCCGCGTGCGACGCGAAGCTCGTCCAGATCTTCTGGCCGCGGATCACGAAGTCGTCGCCGTCGATGTCCGCACGCGTGGTCAGGCCCGCGAGGTCGCTGCCCGCGTTCGGCTCGCTCATGCCGATGCAGAAGCTGATCTCGGCGCGCACGATCCGCGGCACGAGCTCCGCCTTCTGCTCCGGCGTGCCGTGCGCGAGCAGCGCCGGGCCGATCTGACGGTCGCCGAACCAGTGCGCCGCGACGGGCGCTCCGGCGAGCAGCAGCTCCTCGGTCACGATCAGCCGGTCCATGTAGCTCTTCTCGCGCCCGCCATACGCCTTCGGCCAGGTCATGCCGAGCCAGCCGCGCGCGGACAGGCGCTTCGAGAACTCGGGGTCGAAGCCGGCGATCCAGCCGTCCTCGGCGAAGGGGCGCGCGGCGACGCCGGGGTCGCCCGCGACGAACGCGCGCACCTCGGCTCGCAGCTTCGCCTGCTCGGGGGAATCCCGGAAGTCCATGCGCGCTAGCCCAGCGCCCGGGCGACGCGCGCCAGCGCTTCCTCGACGCGCTCGCGCTTGCCGAACGCGGAGAGGCGGATGAAGCCCTCGCCGCAGGCGCCGAAGCCCGCGCCGGGCGTGGTGACGACGTGCGCGCGCTGCAGGAGCCGGTCGAAGAGCTCCCAGGAGCCTACACCCGTCGGTGTCTTGATCCAGGCGTAGGGCGCGTTCTCGGCGCCGTACACGCGCAGGCCCGCGGCGCCGATCGCCGTGCGGATGATGCGCGCGTTCTCCATGTAGTAGTCGATGTTCGCGCGCGTCTCGCGCCGACCCGAATCGGTGTAGCAGGCCGCCGCGCCGGCCTGGATCGGATAGCTCGCGCCGTTGAACTTCGTGGTCTGCCGGCGCATCCAAAGCCGGTGCAGCTCGACGGGCTTGCCGTGCGCGTCCTTGCCCACGAGCTCCTTCGGGATCACGACGTAGCCGCAGCGCAGGCCCGTGAAGCCGGCCAGCTTCGAGTAGCTGCGGAACTCGATCGCGACGTCGCGCGCGCCGGGAATCTCGTAGATCGAGTGCGCCAGCGCCGGATCGCGGATGTAGCCCTCGTAGGCGGCGTCGTACAGCAGCACCGCGTCGTTCGCCTTCGCCCAGCGCACCCAGGCCTCGAGCTCCGCGCGGCTCGCGACCGCGCCCGTGGGGTTGTTGGGGAAACACAGGTAGACGAGATCCACCGCTCGCTCCGGCGGCGCCGGTCGGAAGCCGTTGGCTTCGGTGCACGGCAGGTACGTGATTCCCTCGTAGGCGCCGCTCTCGTTCGCCGCGCCCGTGCGACCCGCCATCACGTTCGTGTCGACGTAGACGGGGTAGACCGGATCGGGCACCGCGACACGAGCGGCCGAGGCGAAGATCTCCTGGATGTTCCCGCTGTCGCACTTGCTGCCGTCCGAGACGAAGATCTCGTCGGGCGAGACGTTCGCGCCGCGCGCCTTGAAATCGTGCTCGGCGATCGCGTCGCGCAGGAAATCGTAGCCCTGCTCGGGCCCGTAGCCCCGGAAGGTGCTCTCGACGCCCAGCTCGTCGATCGCGCGGTGCATGGCCTCGCGGATCGACGGCGGGATCGGCAGCACCACGTCGCCGATGCCCAGCCGGATGATCTCGGCCTTGGGGTTCGCCTCCTGGAAAGCGCGCACCCGCCGACCGATCTCGGGGAACAGGTAGCCACCGGCGAGCTTCAGGTAGTGGTCGTTGACGCGGGCCATGCTGGGATCCTCAATCCGTCGGGACCGTAGCCAGTATCAGATCCGCGACGCCCGCGACAGACCCCGTGGCGCCCGTCACGCGCACACGCAGGCGAGGGTGCGCGAGCGCGGCGGCCTCGACCAGGCGCGGAACGTCATCGGCCGCGTGCAGCCCCGGCACGAGGAAGAACGGGTGGACGAAGAGCTCCTCGACGCCGTCGGCGGCGCAGTGCTCCACGGCCTGGTGGATCGACGGCGTGGCCAGCTCCATGTGCGCGACGTACACGGCCAGGTCGGGTCTCCGGCGGCGCACCTGCTCCGCGACCCACAAGAGGTGCGCGTGCGCCTCGGCCTTGCGCGAGCCGTGATCGACGATCAAGAGACCCCGCTTCACCAGTACTCCGCCGTCACGCAGAGATCCCCCCGCACACGCAACGCACAGGCCAGGCGCAGGTCCGCCGTCACGCGATTGCGCTCCTTCGCGCGCGTCTCGACGGGGGCCTCGCGCGCGACCTCGCCCGAGACCACGCGCACGCCGCACTTCGCGCAGACGAGATCGTCACCGCAGGCGCGGGCGATCGGCAGGCCCGCCGCGCGCACCGCATCGATGAGCCGCGTGCCCTTGGGCACTTCGAGCTCGACGCCCTTGGGGAGGAACCGGACCGTCGGCACGCTCGGAGCATAGTCGAAGGAGCGCCTCGGTTGAAGCGGTCCGTCATCGCGCCTAAGATCGAACCGATGTCCACCGCCGGGATCCTGATCATCGGAAACGAGATCCTGACGGGGAAGGTGCAGGACGAGAATGCGCCCTACCTGCTGCGCGAGCTGCGTCGCCAGGGCGTCGACGTTCCCCGCGTGCACGTGATCTCCGATTCGATCGACGAGATCGCGCAGGACGTGCGCCTGTTCTCGAGCTCGTACGACTACGTGCTCACGTCGGGAGGGGTCGGGCCTACACACGACGACGTCACCATGGACGGAGTGGCAGCGGCGTTCGGCGTCCCGCTCGAGCAGAACGTCGAGATGACGCGCATGCTGATGACGGCGCTGCGCGGTCGAGAGCCGAACGAGAGCCACCTGAAGATGTGCACGCTCCCGGTCGGCGCGGAGCTGATCGCGTCGAAAGACCTCTGGTTCCCGCTCGTACGCGTGCGCAACGTCTTCGTCTTCCCGGGCATTCCCCGTCTTCTGCAGGCCAAGTTCGACTCCGCGCGCGACTCGTTCCGCGGCGAGCCGGTGTATCTGCGGCGCGTCTACGTGAGCCTGATCGAGAGCGACATCGCCGCGGACCTGAACGCGCTGCTCGTGGAGTTCGCCGAGCTCATGCTCGGCAGCTACCCGCGCACCTCGAACGACGTCGACTACATGACCATGCTCACGCTCGAGTCTCGCGACGAGAGCTACGCCGAGCGCGCCGCCCAGTCGCTCGTGAAGCGCATGCCGAGCGGAACCGTGCTGCGCGTGGAGTAGCGTGATGGCGCGAAGGGCCGACGTGAGGCCGCCCCGCAAGCCGCGAAGCGGCGCGCAGCGAGGCGCAGCCGAGCGAAGTCAATCGGTCACGCGATCCGCTTGAAGCGCTCCCGCGCGATGAAGATCGCCAGGCGCTTGCCGGCGATGCTGTGGCTCGCGATCGTGACTTCGACGGGGACGAAGTCGCCGTTCGGGCGCGCGATCGTGATCTCGATCGGGCCGGAGTCCTCGCCCGCGTCGAGGCGTGACTCGAGCGCGTTCCAGGCGGGCAAGTCACCGGGCGCGATGTAGGCGGCGAGCGAGCTCCCGATCAGACGCGCGGCGTCGCTCGCGAACAGCGCCTCGGCGGCGGGGTTCACGTCGAAGATCGTGCTCGAGTCGAGGTTCAGCGCGACGTAGGTGTCCGAGA
>CAZMKX010000123.1:2569-8295 GCA_964566375.1 uncultured Myxococcales bacterium | reverse complement strand
TGAGGAGCATCTCACTTCCGCGAGTGACTGCGCTTGGCGACCGGGACGGGCCGCACGATCTCAGCGACCTGGCCGCGCACCGCCTTGCTTTGCGCCGTCGACCGAGAGCGTCGCCCCCGTCACGTACGAGGCCGCGTCGCTGCACAGGAAGAGACAGACGTTTGCCACCTCCTCGGGCTTGCCGATGCGGCCCAGCGCTGCCCCGCGCCCGATGCGCTCGAGCAGCGCGGGATTGTCGATGTCGATGGCCACGCCGAGCAGGGGCGTCAGCACGGCGCCGGGGCAGATGCAGTTGATCCGGATGTTCTCGTGGCCGTGATCGGCGGCGAGCGAGCGGGTCATGTGAATCAGGCCGGCCTTCGCGGCGCAGTACGCGAAGTGCCGCGGCAGCGGTTGCAGGCCCGCCATCGAGGCGATGTTGACGATGCTCCCGCCGCCCGTGCGGCGCATGGCGGGGATCGCGGCCTTGCAGCCCAGGAAGACGCCCTTCAGGTTCGTGTCGAGCACGCGATCCCAATCCGCCTCGCTGGTCTCGTCGATCGTGGTCCAGAGGCTCACCCCCGCGTTGTTTACGAGGATGTCGACGCGTCCGAAGGAGTCGAGCGCCACGTCGACCATGCGCTGACAGTCGGCCGCGCTGCGCACGTCCACCGCCACCGCCTTCGTCGCGCCCGGATGCAAGGGCTCGATCTGCTTGACGGTCTCCTCCGCGCGCTCGCCGTCGATGTCCGCCACCACGACCCGCGCGCCCTCGTCGGTGAAGCGCGTGGCCATGGCCCGCCCCATGCCCGAGCCGGCGCCGGTCACGATCGCCACGCGCCCGTCGAAACGCATCTCGACCTCCGTCAGCTCGGGAATCCGGGTACCCCGGCGTCGAGCTGAACGCCCAGGCTGTTCAGGGCCATCGACACCAGGTTGTACTGACCCACCGTGAAGACGATGTCGATCATCTGCCGCTCGTCCCAGCGCGCGGACAGCGCCTGCCACGTCGCGTCGGAGATGAAGGCGTCGTCGTGGAGCTCGTCGGCGGCGCGGAGGAGCATGGCGTCGTCCCGGCTCCAGCCCGGCGCGTCGGGACCCGCCGTGATGCGCCGGATCTCGTCCTCCGTCAGCCCCGCCGCCTTGCCGATCAGCGTGTGCTGGCCGAACTCGTACTCCGAGCGGCAGAGCCAGCCGATGCGCAGGATCAGGATCTCGCGCTCGCGCGCCGGCAGGGTCGAGCCGCCCAGGATGTGACCCCCGAAACGTCCCCAGGCGCGCATCAGGTCCGGGTGACGCGCGAGCGTGGCGAGGATGTTGACGGCTTCGCCGTCGCTCTTGCCGACGCCGCGCGAGCGCTCGAGCAGCTCGTGCTGCTCTGGCGTCCACTCCGCCCGGGTCAGCGGTCGAATTCGCGCGCTGCGCAGCCTCATCGGACCTCCCCCGGAATGCGGAGCTGGTACACACATTGCGCGTTCTCGTGGAGGATCTTGCGCTGCACGCGCGGCTCGAGATCCTTCAACGCGTTGTGCACGTGCTCGCGCGGGTTCGGATACAGGCAGGTCGGATGGGGAAAGTCGGTCTCGAACATCACGTTGTTCTCGCCGAGCTTCGCGATCGGACCGGCGATGTCGTTCTCGAACCAGAAGGATGCGTAGATCTGGCGCTGGAAGTACTCGGCCGGGCGGAGCTTCATCGACCCCGCGGGAACGCTCTCCTTCATCTGGTACTCGCATGCGTCGAGCAGGAAGGGCAGCCAGCCGACGCCGCTTTCCACCGAGACGAACTTCAGCGAGGGGAATCGGTCGAGCAACCCGCTGAAGATCAGGTTGGCGATGCAGCGGCCGTTGTTCAGGAAGAGGACCGACGCGATGGTCGGGATCGAGCGCTCGAGGGGCGTGCCCTTCCAGACCACGTCGGCGCCCAGCCCTCCCGAGCCGATGTGGAAGTTGCACGGCAGCTCGCGCTCCTGCGCGCGCGCCCAGAGCGGGTCCCAGTAGGGCTCACAGAGCGAGGGCAGCTGCCATTGCTCCGGGCAGTCGATCATGGTGAAGCCCTTGAGACCGAGCCGATCGTGCGCGCGCTCGAGCTCGCGCGCCGCCGCGTCGATGTCCCAGAACGGCAGCAAGGCTTGCGGAAACAGCCGCCCGCCGCTCTCGGCCTGCATCTCTGCAGCCGCGTCGTTGTACGCGGTGATGCAGAAGTCGCGCAGCTCGCGGTCCCCAACGCGCATGATCCCGGCGCCGGCGAAGCCGAGCACGTTGGGGAAGACGATCTGGATCGCCAGCCCGAGCTCGTCCATGGCGCGCAGGCGCGCCGCGACCTCCGTCGCCGCGGGCGTCATCTCTTCTGGCGTCGCGAGGCTGAAGGTGCCGTACGCCTTCGAGCCGTCCTTGCGGATCACGCACAGGCCGGGCAAGGACAGCCGGATGCCGTCGCCCACCACCCAGAACCGGCCTTCGCCCGGCTTGGCCTCGATGCGCGGTGCCGCCGCGCGCAGCTTCGCAGGGGCCCGCGACGTCCACAGGTCCGCGGGCTCGTTGTAGTGCGTGTCCATGTCGATGATCGGCATCCGAGAAAGACTCTCTTCCATGCCATCCTCCTGGCGATCGACCTTGCTCGGGCTCTTGGTGCATTATACGAAAAGGGAAAACTTTCCGATCGGCATTCGCCCCTCCGCGGCGGCCGGAAGAGGAGGATCGCTGCCATGCGCGTCGGAATCTGCATCTTCGTGCAGAACTACGGGGACTGGGACCGCTACGAGGCCGAGGAGCGCGGCGAGAGGGTGCCGGCGCGCCCGGAGACGTCGGACCGCTCGATCTTCCTCGAAGAGATCGACCTCGCCCAGACTGCGGACGAGATCGGCTTCGACAGCCTGTGGACGGTCGAGCACCACTTCACGCCGTACACGATGGTGACCAACCCGCTCCAGCTCCTCTCCTACTTCGCGGGCATCACGAAGTCGGTCGACCTGGGCTCGATGGTCGTGGTCCTTCCGTGGCACAACCCGGTGCGCGTCGCGGAGGACGTGAACATGCTCGACGCCCTCCTGGGTCCCGACCGCAAGATCCTCTGCGGGGTCGGGCGTGGTCTCGGGCGCCGCGAGTACGAGGGCCTCGCGATCGACCAGAACGAGGCGCGCGGCCGGTTCGACGAGAGCATCCAGATCGTCCAGGAGCTGCTGCGCACCGGGCACTGCACCTTCGAGGGCAAGCACTTCACCGTCAAGGACGTGCGGCTCCGCCCCCAGCCCGTCCGCGACCTCTCCGCGCAGCTCTTCTGCGCGGGTGGCACGAAGGAGACGGTCGAGATCATCGCGAAGCACGACATCAAGCCGCTCACGATCCCGACGACGTCGCTCGAGCTCGCGCTGCAGAACGCTCAGACCTACGCCAACCTCCGCAAGCAAGCGGGGCACGGTCCGGCTCACACGAAGCTCGCGCTTTGGACGTACTGCGCGGAGTCGCGCTCCGAGATCGAGGGCTACGCGGACAAGTTCATCATGCAGTACTCCGACTCGGCGCTGCGCCACTACGAGATGGCGGGAACCCACCTGAAGAACCTCAAGGGGTACGAGTCCTACGCCGCGAACGCGGAGATCCTGCGCCAGAACCCGGATTTCTTCCGGCGCGCGTTCCTGAAGGACCACCCCTGTGGCACGCCGGACGAGATCATCACGAAGACGAAGGACCTCGCGGCGCGCTTCGGCAGCTCGGAGATCATGTTCATCTTCAAGTACGGCGGTCTGCCCATGAAGCAGGCTGAGAAGAGCATGCGGCTCTTCGCCCGCGAGGTGATGCCGGCCCTGAAGGAGCTCCACCCGGATCCGATCCAGCCGACCGTCTGAGACGGCGGGTCTGCGACCGACTCTACGTCGGCTCCCGAGCCAGATCGACGCCTCGACGGCATCCCGAAGCGGTCGTGGCACCCGTGGCGCTCGCGACCGTGGTAGAAGAACTCGTACGCACGAAGGGAGCGAGCACCATGACGGAGATCCACGGCGGCGTGATCGCGGCGAGGCAGCTCAAGCGCGCGGGCGTCGACACGATGTTCGGCGTCGTCGCGGGGCCGATGATCGAGCTCTTCGGCGGCGCGCAGCAGGAGGGCCTGAAGGTCGTCGGCTGCCGGCACGAGATCAACGGCGGATTCATGGCGTCGAGCTGGGGCTGGCAGAAGAAGAAGCCCGGCGTGCTGGTCGTGGGCTCCGGGCCTGCGATGACCAACGCCATCACACCGCTCTACGTGGCGACCGAGAGCGCCATGCCGCTCGTCGTGCTGGGCGGATCGGCGTTCGGCGGAACGCTGGGGCTCGGCGGGTTCCAGGAGCTGAACCAGGTCGCCGCAGCCAAGCCCGTGTGCAAGTGGACCGGGCAGGTCGACGCGACCGAGCGCATCGGCGAGTGGGTCCACCTCGCCCTCGCGAAGGCGCTCGAAGGGCGGCCGGGCGGCGTGTATCTCGACTTCCCGGGTCACCTCGTGGGCCGCAAGGTCGCCGAGGAGGCCGTGCGCTTCTTCTCGGCGCCCGAGATCACGCGCATGCACCCCGATCCCGACGCAATCGCGCGCGCCGCGGATCTGCTCGAGTCCGCGGAGCGCCCGCTCGTGCTCGTCGGCAAGGGCGCGGCCTGGGCCGATGCGCGCGCGGCGCTGACGAAGCTCGTCGATCTCGGCCTTCCGTACATCACCTCGCCGATGGCGCGCGGCACTCTCCCTGACGATCACCCGAACTTCGCCAACGCTGCGCGCTCGCACGCGATGAAGCATGCTGACGTGATCCTGATGGTCGGCGGCCGCTTCAACTGGATCTTCGGGCTCGGCCGGCGCTTCGCGAAGGGCGTGAAGATCGTGCAGATCGACGTCGCGCCGGAGGAGATGACCTCGGGCGCGGAGGTGGCGCTCGGCATCGTGGCCGACGCTGCGGTCGCGAGCGAGCAGCTCGCGACCGCGATCGCCAAGCGCAAGCTGCGCAGCGCCGACGGCGCCTGGCTCCGTTCCCTGCGCGAGGCGCGCGCGAAGAACGAGGCCGGGGCCATCAAGGCGCTCGGCGACGACTCGGTGCCGATCAACCCGTACCGCCTCGTCCAGGAGGTCGCCGCCGCGCTGCCGCGCGACGCGATCGTCACCGAGGAGGGCGAGCTGATCATGGGCATCTGCCGCGCGATGCTGCCGAGCTACGAGAACCGCGGTCGCCTCAACGCCGGCACGACCGGCTGCATGGGCGTCGGCGCGCCCTACGCGATCGGCGCGAAGCTCGCGCGTCCCGACAAGGCGAGCGTCGCCGTGCTCGGCGACTATGCGTTCGGCGCGGCCGCGATGTGCGTCGAGACCGCGGTGCGCGTCGGCGCGGCGCCGGTGCTCGTGGTCGCGAACAACGAGGGGATCGCCGGGCACATGCTGCAGGACGCGTTCATGCCGCCCGGCTCCCCGCGCATCGCGTCGCTCCTGCCCGCGCGCTACGAGCAGATGGCCGAGATGGTCGGGGGGCACGCCGAGTACGTCGAGCGCCCCGCGCAGATCCGCCCGGCGCTGGACCGGGCGCTCGGGGCGGGCAAGCTCGCGATCGTGCACGTGCGCATCGATCCGAAGGCCGCTCGGCTCGGCGGCTCCAACTATCTGCAGTAGGGAGGGGACCGCCATGCCCATGCCCCTCGAGGGCATTCGCGTCCTGGACTGGACGATCTGGCAGCAGGGGCCGATCGCGACCTCGATGCTCGGCGATATGGGCGCCGACGTGATCAAGATCGAGC
>CAZMKX010000123.1:0-2469 GCA_964566375.1 uncultured Myxococcales bacterium | reverse complement strand
CCGATCGCGACCTCGATGCTCGGCGATATGGGCGCCGACGTGATCAAGATCGAGCAGACCGGCGTCGGTGATCCGGGCCGCTACCTGTTCGCCGCCGGCGGTGCGGGCGGGGCGGGCCGCCCGAACTGGTACTTCGAATCGCACAACCGCAACAAGCGCGGCATCACGCTCGATCTCGCCCAGCCCGCGGGCCGCGAGGTGCTCTTCGACCTCGTGAAGCGCTCCGACGTGTTCGTGCAGAACTTCCGGCACGGCGTGGCGACGCGGCTCGGTGTCGACTACGCGGCGCTCTCCGCGCACAACCCGAAGCTGATCTACGCGAGCGCGACCGGCTACGGGCCGCACGGCGCCGAGGCCGCCGAGCCGTCGTTCGATCATCTCGGGCTCGCCCGCTCCGGCATCATGAACGCCGCCGGCGAGCCCGACATGCCGCCGCTCGGCATCGCCGGCGGGATTGCCGACCAGATGGGCGGCGTGATGCTCGCGTGGGGAATCGTGAACGCGCTGATCGCGCGCGAGCGCCACGGCGTCGGTCAGGAGGTGAACGCCTCGCACCTCGGGTCGATGCTGTTCCTGCAGGGCCTATCGGTCTCGATGAAGCTCCTGGCCGGCGTCGCATTCCCGCGCAGCTTCCGCGCGCGCGCCGCGAACCCGCTCTGGAACCACTACCGCTGCGCGGACGGCAAGTGGATCGCCTTCGCGATGCTGCAGAGCGATCGCTACTGGCCGGACTTCGCGCGCCTGATCGGCCGGCCGGAGCTCACCGCGGATCCGCGCTTCAAGGACCTCACGGTCCGCGCGGCGAACGCGGCCGAGTGCGTCGCGATCATCGACGCGGCGATGGCCTCGAGGACGCGCGACGAGTGGCTCCGCGCACTGCGCGAGGACCCTGGCGACTACATCTACACGATCGTGAACTCGGTCGACGACCTGCCCGAAGACCCGCAGGTGCGGGCGAACAAGTACGTCGTCGAGCTCGAGCACCCGCAACACGGGCCGACCCGGGTCGTCGGCGTTCCCGTCGAGCTCTCCCGGACGCCCGGCAGCGTGCGCACGCCCGCGCCCGAGCTCGGCCAGCACACCGAGGAGATCCTGATCGATCTGCTCGGCTACGACTGGGACAGGATCGGCGCCCTGCGCGAGAAGAAGGTGCTCTGACGGCGGACGGAGCTCAGCGCCCCTTGAAGGCGGGAGCGCGGCGCTCGGCGTAGGCGCGAATCCCTTCGCGCGAGTCCTCGGTTCGGAAGAGGCGGTCCTGCTCCGCCTTCTCTCGATCCGTGGCCGCCTTCACGCGCTCGGCCAGGCCCTCGCGCAGCGCCGCGCGGATCGAGAGCAGCGACAGGGGAGCGGAGCCTGCGATCTCGCCCGCGAGCTCGAACGCGGCCTTTCGCACCTCGGCCTGCGGCACGAGGCGATCCGCCATTCCCATGGCCGCCGCCTCGTCGCCCTTCACGCGCCGGCCCGTGAGCAGGAGCAGCATCGCGTTCTGGCGGCCGACGAGCGCCGGCAGGGTCTCCGTGAGGCCGAAGCCGGGATGGAAGCCCAGCCTGGAGAAGTTCGCGCTGAAGCGCGCCTCGGGGCAGGTGACGCGGAAGTCCGCGGCGAGCGCGAGCCCCAGGCCGCCGCCGATGGCCGGGCCGTGCACCGCGGCGACGATCGGCTTGCGCGTGCGGAACACGCGCACCGCCTGGTCGTAGAGATGGCCGGGGTAGCGCTTGCTCTCCTGGACGCCGCCGGCGCCGAAGTTCGCGCCGGCGCAGAACGACGAGCCCTGGGCGGCGAGCACGGTCACTCGGCACTCCGGCTCGAGATCGAGCGCTTCGAGTGCGTCTCCGATCTCGCCGATCAGGTCGAGGCTGAAGAAGTTGTGCGGCGGATCGGCGAGCTCGATCGTCGCCACGTGCCCTTCGAGCCGGGCGGAGATCTTCTGGAAACCGCTTCTCAAGGACATTCGTCACCTCCGAATCGTTCGCCCCTGCATCATCGCAGGCATTTCCGAAGTTCCCCCTCGTTTCCGATCCGCTTTCGCGAGGGCGACGCCGGACCCGATCGGAGGATACACTGGGGCCGGAGGGCTCGCGCAAACCGAGCCCGAGCACGGAGGCAAGCGCGCATGGACCGCACACCGTTGATCGTCGGGATCGGCCGCAGCGACTTCAGCCGGGACTCGGGCCGCACCACGCTGGCGCTCGCGGCCGAGGCTGCGCGCGCGGCGCTTCGCGATGCGGGGCTCGCCCCGGACGACGTGGACGGAGTCGCCTGCTATGCGATGGGCGACTCGTCTCCAGGGATGGCGGTCGCACACGCGGTCGGCATCGAGACCCTGCACTGGAACCTGGAGCTCTTTGGCGGAGGCAACTTCGCGACGAGCGTCGTTTCGAACGCGGCGATGGCGGTGCAGTGCGGTGCCTGCGAGGCGGCGCTCGTGTTCCGCTCGCTCAACGGTCGCTCCGGACGCCGCTATGGGCG
>CAZMKX010000122.1:0-8354 GCA_964566375.1 uncultured Myxococcales bacterium | reverse complement strand
GTGCTCGAAGTCGTCGAGACCGACCCGGCCACCAGCGGGGGCAAGCTCAAGCCCGCGAAGCTCTCGACCGGCGCCATCGTCCAGGTGCCGAGCTTCGTCGGCCGCGGCGAGAAGCTGAAGATCGACACGCGCGAGCGGAAGTACGTCGAGCGCGCCTGACGCGCCGGGCGGGTCAACCGACCCGTCCATGATCTAGTATCGGGGCGCCTACAGCAGGCCGGAGAGCCCCGTGGATTTCAGCTGGTCCGACGACGATCTGCGCTTCCGCGCCGATCTGCGCGCGTTCCTCGCGGAAGCGCTTCCCCCCGACTGGCCCGAGCTCTCCAAGCACGGGCCCGGCAGCGACACGCAGGCGGAGTTCTCGCGCGGCTTCTGCCGGGCGCTCGCCGATCGCGGCTGGCTGACCGCACACTGGCCGCGCGCGTACGGCGGCACGGACGCCTCCGCCTGGCGACACGCGATCGTGTCGGAAGAGATGTGGGGAATCGGCGAGCCGCGCGGCGCGCAGTACATGAACGTGAACTGGATCGGGCCGACGATCATGCGCTTCGGCAGTGAGGCGCAGAAGGCGCTGCACCTGCCGCGAATCTCGCGCGGCGACGTGCTCTGGTGTCAGGGCTTCTCGGAGCCCGACGCCGGCAGCGATCTCGTCGCGCTGCGCACGAGCGCCGTCCGCGACGGCGACGACTACGTCGTGAACGGCCAGAAGATCTGGACGTCGTACGCGAACCACGCGGAGTACTGCTTCCTGCTCGTGCGCACCGAAGCGGGCTCGAAGCGGCACAAGGGCATCTCCGTGCTGCTCATGCCGATGAACCTGCCCGGCGTCGACGTGCGCGAGATCCCGTCGGTGGTCGGCGACCGCTACTTTCACGAGGTCTTCCTGAACGACGTGCGCGTGCCCGCCGAGTGCCGCCTCGGGCCCGAGCACGCGGGCTGGGACGTGGTCACCTATGCGCTGGCGTACGAGCGGGTCGGCGCGGCGCGCTACGCGCGGGCCGCGTTCACGCTGGACGCGCTGGCGCGCTGGTGCGCGTCGGAGGGACGGCTCGACGACGCCGACGTGTGCGAGAAGCTCGCCGAGGCGCGCGCGATCTGCGAGGCCGCGCGGCTGCTCTGCTATCGGGTGATCGACCAGCGCGCGAAGGGCCTTCCGCCCGGGCCCGACACCAACGTGGCGCGCGTCGCGGGCACGACCGCCGACCGGGTCGTCGGCGAGCTCGCGCTCGAGATCACCGGCGGGCGCGCGCTCGAGTACGGGAGCTTCGCGGACTCCAACTTCCGCCTGTCGATGACCGCGGGCGTGGCCGTCGGCGCGACCGAGATCCAGCTCAACCTGATCGCGAGCCGCTTCCTCGGCCTGCCGAAGGAGCCGTGATGGACTTCGAGCCGAGCGCCGAGCAGAGCGCGATCCTCGAGGCCGCCGATCGGATTCTGGCCAAGCACGCCGGAGCCGCCCGCGCGATCGCGCTCGCGCGGAAGGGCGAGTACGACGCGGAGCTCGACGCCGCGCTGCACGCGGCAGGCTTCGCGGACGCCGCGCTGGGGGAGGGCGCCGGCGCGCTCGAAGCCGCGCTGCTCGTCGACGCGATCGCCAGAGCCGCTGGCACCGTGTCCAGCGCCGCGGCCTTCCTGGTCGCGCCGCTCGTCGCACGGCGCCGCCTGCCCGGCCCGGTCGCGCTCGTGACGGCAGAGGACGACGGGCCCGTGCGCTTCGGCGCGCACGCCCGCACCCTGCTCGTCGCGGACGGCGACGAGGCACGCGTGGTGTCGCTCGCGGCGGGTACGTCGAGCCCCGTGCGCTCGAACTTCGGCTTCCCGCTCGGTCGCGTGCCGCTCGCGGCGCGAAGCGGCGGGGAGCGGCTCGGCGCGGGCTCGGGCGAACGGCTGCGCGCGTGGTGGCGCGTCGCGCTCGCCTGCGAGTGCGTGGGTGCGATGTCGAGCGCACTCGGCGTGACGGTCGCCTACCTCTCGCAGCGCAAGCAGTTCGGCCGTCCGATCGGCTCGTTCCAGGCGGTTCAACACCGGCTCGCGGAGTGCGCGGTCCAGATCGAGGGAAGCCGCTGGCTGGCGCTGGAAGCGGCAGCGACGGACGCACCCGCCGAGCTCGCGGCCACCGCCGCGGCGTACGCGACCGCCGCGGCCCGGCGTGTCTTCGGCGAGACGCACCAGCTCTCGGGCGCGATCGGATACACGCACGAGCACGATCTGCACGTCTTCAGCATGCGGCTCGAGGCGCTCCGGCTCGAGCTCGGTGGCGTCGGCGCGCATCGCCGCGCGCTCGCCGCGCACCGCTGGGCCGCGCGTCCGTGAGCGACGGCCTCGACCTGTCGCTCGACGCCGGGCAGCGGGCGATCGGGGACGCCGTCGCCGCGTTCTGTCGCGACCGCTGCCGCGACGAGGTCGCGCGGCGCGCGGCCGCCCGCTTCCCTCGCGACCTCTGGAGGGAGCTCGCGTCCCTCGGCGTGCTCGCGATCGCGACACCGGACGGCGTCGGCGGCGCGCTCGAGCTCGTCGCCGCGCACGAGGCGCTCGGTCGGGTCGGCTTTCCCGGCCCGCTCGTCGCCACGCACCTCGCGGCCCAGCTCGCGCCGGAGCGGGAACGAACGGGCCTCGTGTCGGGCGAATCGCTGGTCTGCGTCGCGGAAGGAACGCTGCTGCCGTGGGCTCCGCTGGCCGACGTCTTCCTCGCGCTCGACGGCGAGCGCGCCTGGCTCGCGCGCCCCGAGGGCGCGCTCGAAACGCTCGACACGCTGGGTGGGGAGCCGTTCGCGCGCGGCTCGCTCGTTCGCCTTCAGCCGCTCACGGGCGTCCCGCGCGCCCTGGCCCTCGCCGAGGTCGCGCTCGCCGCGCACCTCGCCGCGCTCGGCCACGCGCTCGTCGAGCGCGCCTGCGAGCACGCGCGGACCCGGCGCCAGTTCGGCCAGGCGATCGGCGACTTCCAGGCCGTCTCGCATCCGCTCGCGGAGTGCGCAATCCGGCTCGCGGCGTCCGCGGCGCTGGCGAGAATCGCGGCGTTCGCGTGGGACCACGCGCAGCCGGATGCCTTCGCCGCGGCCAGCGCGGCGCGACTCTCGGCGGGCGAGGCCGCGCTGGCGGCGGCGATGACCGCGCACCAGGTCTTCGGCGCGATCGGCGTCACGCTCGAAGGGCCGGCATTCCACCTGTCGCGGCGCGTGCGGCAGCTCGTCGCCCACGCGCCCTCGCTCGACGCCGCGCGCGCCCGCGTGCTCGACGGCGCCGGAGCGCCGCTCGCGTGAACCCGCGATTCTCCCGCGATGAAATGGCCTTCCGCGACGAGGTTCGCGCGTTTCTCGAGCCTTGGCGCGGGCTCGACGGCTACTTCCAGCAGGGCCGGAAGTGGAGCGAGGTCAGAGAGCTCTTCACCGCGATGGCAGAGCGGGGCTGGCTCGCGCTCACGTGGCCGCGCGCGGTCGGCGGCCTCGGCCGGTCGGCCGCGCACGAGTATCTGCTCTGGGACGAGGCTGCCTACGCGCGCGCGGCGCGCAACCCCCTTTCCGCCGGCATCGTCGCGCGGACACTGATCCGTGTCGGGAGCGAAGAGCAGAAGGCGCGCTGGCTGCCGCCGATCCGGAGCGGCGCGCTGCACTTCTCGCTCGCGTACTCGGAGCCCGAGGCGGGCTCGGACCTGGCCGCCCTGCGCACGCGCGCGGATCGCCGCGGCGATCGCTACGTGGTGACCGGCCACAAGTGCTGGCAGTCCTACGCGCAGGACGTGGATGCCTTCTGGCTCCTGGCGCGGACGGGTTCCGCCGGGAGTCGCGGGAAGGGCCTCTCGCTGTTCGTCGTGGATGCACGAGCGCCGGGCGTGCGCGTCTCCGCGTTGCCCACGCTGGACGGCGACCAGCTGAACGAGGTGCACCTAGACGACGTCGAGCTCCCGCTCGCCGCGCGCGTGGGGCCCGAGAACGGAGCGTGGCAGATCATGGGCGACGCGCTCGCCGACGAGCGCCACATCCAGTTTCCCGCCGGTCGGCTCCGGCGCGACCTCGAGGAGATCGCGGCCTTCGCGCGCGCGCTCGGCGCGGGCGCGGATCCGGGGGTCCGGCGCCGGCTCGCCGACCTCGCGGTCGAAGTGCGCGAGGCCGAGGCGCTCGCGCTTCGCGTCCTGGACGCCGTGCTGCACGGCCGCCCGGCGGTGGCCGAGGCCGCGGCGAACAAGGTCTTCCACACCGAGCTGTGTCAGAAGCTCGCGGCCGCGGCCTTCGAGATCGGCGGCGCCGAGGCGCTTCCCGACGCGGCGCGCGCGAACCTTCTCTGGCGCCAGAGCCTGTGGGAGACGATTGGAGGAGGCACCTCCGAGGTCATGCGAGGGGTCGTCGCGCGGCAGGCACTGGGGCTCGGCGCTCGGCGTTGATCTGACGCCTGCGGCCGTGCGTGCTAAAACCGGCCGCGAAACACACCGGTGCAAGGAGTGCTCCATGGTCCGTCTGCTCGCGTCCTCCGCTCTGCTGACCCTCTCGCTGCTCGCGGTCTCGCCCGCGCACTCGCAGTCGCTGGCCTCCGAGAGCGTGCGCGCCGAGATCAGCGGGAAGCTCCAGGCGCTGGTCGACGCGGCGAACGCGGGCGACGCCGATGCCTTCTTCGCGCTCTCGAGCGGCTCGCCGAACCTCGTCATCGCCGGCGACGGCCGGATCACGCGGGGCCTCACGGACGTCCGTCTCAACCTGAACGAGATGTTCGTCGAGCACGGCCGCTACAAGTGGCAGGTGAGCGGAGCCGAGGTGCTCGTCGCGGGCAGCAACGTGGCGATCGCGATCGCGCCGTGCCAGTTCACGGCGGTCGGCGACGCGGCGGCAGTGCAGCTCACCGGTGCGATCACCGTGGTGTTCGCGCGCGACTGGTTCTGGCAGGACTACAAGGTGGTGCACAGCCACCGCAGCACGGGCCGGATCGGGGTTGCCGTCAACGAGTGACGCGCGACCCGTCGCGCTCGGCGTCGCGCTGTCGGGCAACGACGGCGGGAGCCGCGTCGCGCTCGCTCGTGAAGCCGAGGCGCTCGGCTGCGAGTCGCTCTGGCTCGAGGCGCGTGAGGGCGGCGATGCGTTCGCGTCGCTCCGCGAGGTCGTCGAGAGCACGTCGCGCGTTCGCGTCGGGATCTGGGCCTATGCGCTCGCGGCCCGACACCCGCTCGAGTCGGCGCGCGAGATCGCGGCGCTCGATCGGAGCTCCGGCGGGCGAGTCGAGATCGGGCTCGCGGACAGTGACGGCGCGGCATTGGCCGAGGCCCTCACGCTCTGCAAGCGGCTCTGGGCCGATCCCAGCGTCGAGCACCGCGGGGCGTGCTTCGCGCTCGACGAGATCGCGCTCGAGCCGCGCCCCTCGCAGAAGCCGTGGCCGCGCATCCACCTCGCGGCCGCGTCCGAGCGATCGCTCGATCGCGCGGCGCGAATGGCGGACGGCTGGCTCGCGCTCGATCACACGCCCGCGTCGATCGCGGCGCCGCTGGTCTACCTGCGCGACCGGCGCGAACGCGCCGAGACGCTCGACGGCCGCTTCCAGATCAGCGCGCGCGCGGAGCCGTGGGACCTCGCGGAGCTCGGAGCGTGGAGGGCCGCGGGCGTCGATCGGCTGATCGTCTCGCCCGCCGCGCTGCGCAGGCTGCGCGCTTGATCTTCCTGGTCTGGCTCCGCATCGCGCCGCTTCCGGGCTGCAAGGTCACGCCGGCCGCCGGCGACAACGCGCTCGAGTGCGCGGTCTGGGCCTCGAGCCGCGCGGAGGTGCCCGAGGTGCTGGAGGCCGCGCTGCACCACCACCGCTATCGCCTCGACGAGCTCGAGGCCTGCGTCGAGTTCGATCCGGCGGCGTGGGATGCGCGCACCGACCCGGACGGCCGGGTTCGCGCGGCGGTCGATGCGGCCCGCGCGCGACGCGGCGTCGAGTTCGCCTCGCTCGGCCGGGTACCCGATCGCCGCTAGGGCGCGCGCTTGAAAACCGGCACCGGCGTGCCGTCGGGCAGCCGCTCGAACACGACCGCGACGCGATCGCCCGTGCGAACGTCCGGGGCTTCCCCGCGCGCGAGTCGCGAGGCGAAGCGCACGCCCTCGTCGAGGTCCACCCAGACCAGCGTCAGCGGCAGCAGTCCCTCGTGCTCGGGCAGGTAGGAGCGATGCAGGCGCCCGTGGCTCCAGACGCGGCCCCGGCCGCAGGCGTCGGCCCAGCTCACGCGCGCGTCTCCACAGGCGGTGCAGCGACCGCGCACGGGATGCAGGTACGTCCCGCAGGCCTCGCAGCGCTGCAGCGCGAGCGCACCGCGCTCGGCGGCCTCGAAGAAGGGCACGGAGCGCTCGTCGATGTTCGCGTTCGAGCTCGCGGTCACGATCGGCCTCCTAGCGCGCGTTCGGCGACAGCACGAGCGTCGCGTGAAAGTTGAAGATCCCCCCGTTGCCCGAGACCGCGATCAGCTCGTTGCGCGGCACCTGGCGCTCGCCCCCGTCCCCGCGCGCCTGGATCACCGCTTCCGAGATCGGCGTCATGCCCCACATGTAGTAGCTCGACAGCATTCCGCCGCCCGTGTTCGTCGGCAGCTTGCCGCCCGGCGCAAGCGCGCCACTCTCGACGAACGGGCCGCCTTCGCCGCGCTTGCAGAAGCCGTAGTCCTCGAGCGTGGTGATGACGGTGTAGGTGTAGCAGTCGTAGATCTCGCACAGCGTGATGTCGTCCGCCGTGCAGCCCGCCATCGCGAACGCCTTCGCGCTGCTTCGCTGCGCCAGGCTCGGCGTCGTGTCGTCCGGCTCGAGCTGGTGCCCTTGCGCGAAGCCGCGCACGTAGACCGGTGGCCGGGCCAGATCGCGCGCGTTCTCGGCGGCGCTCACGATCACGCAGATCGCGCCGTTCGAGACCAGGCAGCAGTCCAGCAAGTGGAAGGGCTCCACGATCCACGGTGAGGCGTGGTAGCCCGCCAGATCGAGCGGCTCACGCATCTGCGCGTGGGGGTTCGAGCGCGCCCAGGCGCGCGACGAGACGGCCACCGCTCCGAGCTGGTCCTGCGTCGTGCCGTACAGATCCATGTGTCGCTGCGCGTGCAACGCGTAGAGCGGGATCGGCCCCGCGAAGCCGAGCGACGGGCCGAGCGAGCCCACGCTGCGGCGGGCGGCGCGCGCGCCGCCGTACGCCTGTCCCGCGCGCTTGCCGGGAACCAGCGGCGCGTCGGCGAATACGCACGCGACGTGCTTGGCGATGCCCGCGCTCACCGCCATGACCGCGTAGCCGACCATCTGCCCGGCGCTCGAGCCGTAGCCGTTCATCTGCGTGTGCACGGCGAGCTGGCGCAGGCCGATCGCCTGCGCGAGCGACAGATCGATGCCTTGACTCACGCCCGCGTTCAGGAGCAGACCGTCGATCGCGTTCACGGCCAGGCCGGCGTCGGCGGCCGCGCGCCGGACGGCGTCCACCGCGAAGTCCGTCGCGCTGCGTCCGTGGACGCGGCCGAGCTCCGTCATGCCGAGACCCGTGATTGCCGCGCGGCCGGAGAGGGGATGGTTCGAAATCATGGGCGCGATTGTTTCAGAGGCGGCACGCCCAGGACAAATGCTGGTAGAGTCGGACCGGATGGCGTCGTCCAGCACCCAGCCCCTCGGTGGCATCCGCGTCGTCGATGCGACGGACGAGAAGGGCGAGCTCTGCGGCCGCCTGCTCGCGGATCTGGGCGCGGACGTCGTGCGCCTCGAGCCCCCCGCGGGCGCACCGGCGAGGCGCTTGCCGCCCTTTGCACCGCACTCGGGGCAGAGCCTCTCGTTCGCCCTGCGAAATGCGGGCAAGCGCGGCGCCACGCTCGACCTGCGCTGCGGCGCCGGGCGCGCGCTGCTCGACCGGCTGCTGGCGCGCGCGGACGTGCTCGTCGAGTCGTACGCGGCGTCGGACCCCGCGCTCGGGGCGCTCGACCCGGCGGGTCTGCGCGCGCTGCATCCGCGTCTGATCGTCACCTCGATCAGCGACTTCGGGCGCGTCGGCCCCCACGCGCGCTACGTCGGAACGGATCTGACCGGCTTCGCGGTCGGCGGGATGATGTACCGCGCGGGGGCGGCGGAGAAGCCGCCCGTCGCCGCGCCCGGGCAGTTCGCCTACGACGCCGCGGGCGTACACGGGGCGCTCGTCACGGTGCTCGCGCTCTGGCAGCGGCTGCGCACCGGACGCGGCCAACACCTGGATGTGTCGGTGCAGGAGTCGGTCTCGAACTTCGCGGACTGGTCGCTGCCCGGATACTCGACCAGCGGACAGATCGGCCACCGCATGGGCGCCGGGATCTACACGTTGTTCCCCTGCGCGGACGGTCACGTGCGCGCGATCATCCTGGTGAAGCACCACTGGCGCGCGCTGCTCGCCTGGATGGG
>CAZMKX010000121.1:4165-8436 GCA_964566375.1 uncultured Myxococcales bacterium | reverse complement strand
GCAGGAAGAAGAACATGTTGAAGTCGAGCCCGCCGAGCTTCTCGCCGTCGACGTCGGCGTGCACGAGCGTCGAGACGATGTCGTCCTTCGGGCTCGCGCGGCGCTGGTCGGCGAGCCAGGCGCCATACTGGAACAGCTCCATGGCCGCGAGCTGGGCATCGATCGGCGAGCCGTAGTCGGGGTCGTCGGCTCCGATCAGCCGATTGCTCCAGGTGAACAGCTTGCCGCGATCCTCGCGCGCGACGCCGAGCAGCTTGGCGATCACGAGCAGCGGAAGCTCCGCCGCGATCGAGGTCACGAAGTCGCAGGCGCCGTCCGCTGCGACGCGATCGACGATCTCGCGCGCGAGCTCGCGCACGTGCGGCTCCATCCGCCCGGTCGTGCGCGGCGTGAAGCCGCGATTGACCAGGTTCCGCAGCTTCGAGTGCCGCGGGGGATCCATGTGGATCAGCTGCTGTTGCATCATCGCGAGCTCCCCATCCGGGAGATCGGCGATCACCGCTCCGCCCCGCTCCGAGGAGAAGAGCGCGTGGTTCCTCGAGACCTGCACCACGTCGTCGTAGCGGGTGACCGCCCAGAACCCGCGCTGATCCGCCTCGAAGCGGCCGGCATAGAGCTCGCGTCCGGGCCGTCCCTCGTGCCAGCGCACCGGCGCGTGCTCGCGAAGCCAGGCGTAGTAGGCGTGCGGAACGCCAGCCTCGAAGGTCGTGGGATCGAGCAGGTCGAGGTACGGGTCGCTCATGCGAGCCAGTGTAACCAGAGCAGGGGTCGGTGTACCTAAAGCGCAGACACGCCAAGAGTGCCAGGGCGCGATCGAACTCCCTCCACGACAACGGCCGCGCCAGGCATCCCCACCCTGATCCCCCAGGGGCTCCTCGCGGGCGAACCCCGCGAGGAGCGAGGGTGTGTCCGCCCGCTCGGACTAGCGGCGCCGGACCGTGACGGCGATCGCCTCGTGATCGGACAGGGCGGCACCCGTCGTGGAATCGACCGCGTCGATCACTTGCGGGTCGGAGACCTCGAGCCCGCGCGCGAAGAACCAGTCGAGCGCGAGCGTTCCGCGCACGGATCCGTCGCCGTCGACCCGCCGTTGCGTCGACGTGCCCACGGCGTTGCACGCGCGCCAGTCGTAGCCGCGCTGCTCCGCGATCGCGAAGAGCGGCTCGTGCGGGATCGGGTCGGCGAGCCGGCGCGGGTCGGCAGCGAGCGCCGCCCTGAGCCGATCGCGATCGTGCAGCTCCGCCCGTCCCAGCGAGTGGCTGTTCACGTCGCCGCCGACCAGCGCGGGCGCGCCGGGCGCGAACCGCTCGAGCGCGTCGAAGGTCGCTTCGAGCTGCGCGGCGCGCTCGCCGGGATCGGCCTCGTTCTCGAAGTGGACCGAGGCAAACGCGACGTCCGCTTCCCCCAGCGGCGCGCGCGCCAGGACGGCGATCCGCCCGCCGATGCGCCGCTCTCCGAGCGCACCGTCGAACCAGCGCCCGCTTCGCTCGAGACGCACGAGTGCGGCGTCGCCGAGCGCAAGGCACGAGAGCACGGCGCCGCCGTGGTGGCCGACCTCGTTCTCGAGGTCGCGGAAGGCCTCGCGCTCGCGCGCATCGCCGAGGCCGAGCTCCAGGAACTCGACGCCGTACGCGTAGTCGAGCCCGAGGCGGGCGGCGAGCTCGCGCGCTGCGTGCCGTTGCCCGGAGCGCGCCATGCCGTGGTCGAGCTCCGAGAGCAGGAAGAGCCCGGCTCCGGTCGCAGCGAGGAACGCCGCCGCCGCGATCGGATCGCGACACCGCTCGGCGTTCCAGGCCACGACGCGCAGCGAGTCGCCGCGGGTCTCCGAGCGTACGCCCGGGGCGCAAGTCTCGAGCAGGGCGTCGAAGCGCAGCTCCTCCAGCAGGCGGTCGTGCAGTCCCGCCTCGATCGGCAAGGCTGCCAGCGCGCGACGCCGCGCACGGTCGAGTTCCGGTATGCTCCGCATCCATGGAAAGCATCAAGCGCGACGTTCCGAACGGCAAGATCGAAGGCACCTGCGACGCACGCTTCATGGGTGTCGCGAACGAGTTCGAGAAGAACTTCCGTGACCGCGAGGAGGTCGGCGCTTCGGTGTCGATCACCCTCGAAGGCCGAACCGTCGTGGATCTGTGGGGCGGGCTCGCCCGACCGGCCGAAGGCGTGCCCTGGGAGCGCGACACCGTCTCGACCGTCTTCTCGTGCACGAAGGGCGCGACGGCGCTCTGCGCGCACATCCTGGCGTCGCGCGGAGAGCTCGACATCGACGCTCCCGTGGCCACGTACTGGCCCGAGTTCGCGCGCAAGGGCAAGGAGAACGCGACGGTGAAGATGATGCTCGACCATTCTGTCGGGCTGCCGGCGTTCAAGACGCCGCTGCGCGCGGGCGGCTGCACCGACTGGGACTACATGGTGGAGATGCTCGCCGACGAGGAGCCGTTCTGGAGCCCGGGCACGCGAAACGGCTACCACATGATCAACTTCGGCTGGACCGTCGGCGAGCTCGTTCGCCGCACCTCCGGCAAGTCGCTGGGCACGTTCTTCCGGGACGAGATCGCGAAACCGCTCGGTGTCGAGTTCTGGATCGGCGCCCCGGAATCGGTCGAAGCGCGCGTCGCGCCCGTGATCATGCACGTGCCGAAGCCGGGCGAGCCGTTCGGCGAGTTCATGCTGAAGGTGATGACCGACCCGCGATCGACGCAGGCGCTCTCGCTGCTCAACAGCGGTGGCTTCGACCCGAACAGCCGCTCGGTCCACGCGGCCGAGATCGGCGGTGCCGGCGGAATCTCGAACGCGCGCGGGCTGGCCGGGATCTACGCACCCTTCGCGTGCGGGGGAGAGCTCGGCGGGGTGCGCCTGGTGGACCGCAAGACGCTCGGGCGGATGGGCGAGGTCGCGGTCGCCACGAACGAGGATGCGACGCTCCTGATTCCCACCCGCTTCGCGCTCGGCTTCATGAAGTCCATGGACAACCGCCGCCGTGCGCGCGGCGACCGCGACTCCGCGATCCTCTCCTCGGCGGCGTTCGGTCACGTCGGCGCGGGCGGGAGCATCGGTTTCGCGGATCCCGACGTCGGCCTCTCGTTCGGGTACTCCATGAATCGCATGGGACCCGGACTGATGCTCAACGAACGCGGCCAGTCACTCGTCGACGCCGCGTACCGCGCACTGGGCTTCACGTCCAACGAAAGCGGAGTCTGGGCGCGGCGCTAGAGTCCGTGAGGACGAGGTCGGCGTGAGTCACCCGGTAGAGCCCCGCACGGTCGTTTCCAGCGCGAGCGATCCGCCGCTCCATCCGTTCACCCTCGCGCTGCTTCTCTCGCTGATCTACGTCGTGCTCTGCGGGGCGTACATCGTCCTCTCTGGGTCGCTTGCGGCGGGGCTCTCCGAGACCGTGCAGCAGCTCGAGCGGGTCGAGACGCTGAAGGGCCTTCTCTTCGTCCTCTCGACGGGCGCACTCTTCTTCGGGCTCTCGTGGACGGTCCTGCGCCGCATCTCGGCGCAGGAGATCCGGGTGATCCAGCAGAAGAACGCGCTGATGGAGTCGGAGCGCCGGGCGATGGTGGGGCTCTTCGCGGCCTCGATCGCGCACGACATCGCGAACATCCTCGTCGTCGCGCGCGGCAGCCTGGGCTTCCTGGAGGAGGACCAGCGCCGCGAGGGCGTGAAGAGCGACGCCGTCGCCACGCTTCGGCGCTCGCTCGAGGAGCTGAAGGTGCTCACGCGGCGCCTGGTCTCGATCGAGAACGAGCGCTTCCCGCGCGACGACAAGCAGTTCGCGCTCGATCAGCTCGTGCGCGAGGTCGTCACGCTCGCGCGCAGTCACATGAACGTGCGCGGCTGCACGCTGCGCGTGAGCATCAACGAGCCCGTCGAGGTCAGCGGCGATCGCTCGATGCTGGGCATGATGCTCCTGAACCTGATCCTGAACGCCGCCGATGCCACGCACGGGCGGGGCCGCATCGACGTCCGCCTTCGCCGTGCGGACGAGCGTGTGGTCCTGGAGGTGCACGACGACGGACCCGGCGTTCCCGTCGAGAGCCGGGAAGCGATCTTCGACGCGTTCTATTCCTCCAAGGCGCACGGCACCGGGCTCGGCCTGCTCACGGTCAAGGTCACCGCGGAGGAGCACGGCGGCGAAGTCGAGGTCGATTCCTCGGACCTCGGGGGTGCGTGCTTCCGCGTCGGCCTGCCGCGCGAGCGCCCTGCGAGCGCCGACCCGCTCGAATAAAGCCGCGTCGCCTCGCGCTCGAAAAGCCGGGGGCGAGGCAGAT
>CAZMKX010000121.1:0-4065 GCA_964566375.1 uncultured Myxococcales bacterium | reverse complement strand
CCGCTCGAATAAAGCCGCGTCGCCTCGCGCTCGAAAAGCCGGGGGCGAGGCAGATGTGGCGAGCCCGACCGATCCGAAGGCAGAGACGATCGCGGCGTTCGCGCCGAAGGCGGACGAGGCCGGTTTCGAGCGGTCGCGGCCGAGCCTGGTCTCGATCCACGGTGCGAAGCTCGGCAAGCGCTGGGCGATCGAGGCCGGCGGGATCGTGATCGGACGCGACCCCGCGCAGGCGAGCCTGGCGCTGCCCGATCCCGCGATCTCGTCCCGGCACTGCGCGATCGAGCTAGACCCGCCGAGCGGAGCGTTCCGCGTCGCCGATCTGTCGTCCCGGAACGGCACCTACGTGAACGGCGAGAAGATCGCGGAGCACGTCCTTTGCGACGGCGACAAGCTCTTCGTCGGCGAGACCGTGCTGAAGTTCACGCTTCACGACGCGCTCGACGCGGGCTTCCACAGCGAGATCGACCGGCGCATGAACGTCGACGCGCTGACGGGCCTGGCGGTGAAGTCGGAGTTCGACTCCGAGCTCGCGCGGATCTTCGCGCAGGCGGTCGCGTCGGCGGAGCCGCTCACGCTCCTGATGATGGACATGGACGGCCTGAAGTCGATCAATGACCAGAAAGGCCACCCGATGGGATCGCTGTGCATCGCCGAGGTCGGTCGGATCATCCGCGAGGAGGTGACGGCCACCGGCCGAGCCTGCCGCTACGGAGGTGACGAGTTCATAGCCTTCCTTCATCCGCTCGAGCTCCCGGCCGGCGCGCGCCTCGCCGAGCGGATCCGGGCACGCGTGGAGGCATACCAGTTCGAGCGGGACGCGGTGCGCGTTCACCCGACGATCAGCATCGGAATCGCGGCGCTGCGCGCCGATCTGCCCACGCCCGATCACCTGCTGCAGGCCGCGGACGAGGCGCT
This sequence comes from uncultured Myxococcales bacterium, assembly GCA_964566375.1. Classification (GTDB taxonomy): domain Bacteria; phylum Myxococcota_A; class UBA9160; order SZUA-336; family SZUA-336; genus VGRW01. The sequence continues at coordinate 3,150 of CAZMKX010000121.1, read as the reverse complement.
CTACCGCGCCAAGCGCGACGGGCGCAACCGGGTGTCGCGTTGACGGGCCTCCGCTTCGGGTGCACATTGAGTTTCATGGCGATTCGGAGCAAGCGCGTTCCCGGAGCCGTGGCGCTGCTGCTGCTCGCGCTCGCGCTCGCCCCCGCCTTCCGCGCGACGATGGCCGCGACCGACGCACATGCGTGTTGCCCGTCGGGCGGCCCCGCCGCCGATTCGCCCGCGCCCTGCCAGTTCGTCGCGCCGCTCGGCTGCTGCTCTCAGGCCGCGGTGACGGCGACACCGACGAGCGACGCTCCGCCGGCTCCATCGCTCGAGCTCGCGCTTCCGGCCGCGGATCCGCTCCTCCCGCAGCCGCCGGTCCGCAGCTTCGCGTGCGCGCGCGACGCTCACGGGCCCCCACAGACCGCGATCCTGCGCACGACCGTGCTCCGGCTCTGAGCCGGCCGCTCTCCCGGTTCTCGGGCGTTCCGTCCCGTTTTCCGTGACCGCGCGGTCCCTCGGCCGCGCCGGCCGAGGGCATCGACATGCAGGGATCGACCGCGCCGATCGGCGCGGCATTGCTTCTTCTCGCGGCGCTCTCCGCGTGCGCGATCGCACCGCAGGATCTCCGACATCGCGCGCTGCGCGACGTCCTCGCGCGCGAGCAGGCCGGGATCGAGACCCGGCGCGAACGCCCGGGCGACGCGCTCGCGACGGACGGCGCGCTGACGCGTCGGACGCTCGTGGCGACCGTGCTCGAACGGAACGCCGGACTCGATGCCGCGCGCGCGACCTTTCGCGCCGCGCTCGCGCGCTATCCGCAGGACGTCGCGCTGGCCGACCCGGTCTTCGGCTACGGCGTGCGACCGCGGTCGTTCTCGTCGAGCGAGGTGAATCCGGCGCAGGACTTCGAGCTCTCGCAGCTCTTCCCGTTCCCGGGCAAGCGCGGGCTGCGCGGCGACATGGCGCTGGCCTCCGCGGACGAAGCGGGTGAGGGCGTCGGGACCGAGCGCGTGCGGCTGGCCGCGCTCGCGTCGGAGCTCTTCGACGCGTACTGGCTCGCGGACCGCGCGCTCGAGACGAACGCGCAGCATCGGGCGCTGGTCGCGCAGTTCCACCAGGCCGCGCTGGCGCGTTACGCCGCGGGGATCGGCGCGCAGCAGGACGTGCTCGCCGCGGAGACCGAGGACGCGACGCTCCTGCACACCGCGATCGAGCTCGGCGCGGAACGCCGGATCGCCGTGGAGCGCCTCAACACGCTGCTGCAGCGCGCGCCCGAGCTTCCGCTTCCACCGCCCGCCCGCGCCCTCGAGCCGCCGCCGCCGAGCTCGCTCGAGCCGGACGCGCTCGCGGCGCGCGCGCTCGCGCGCCGGCCCGAGCTGCGCGCGCTCGAAGCGCGGATCCGCGCGCGCGAAGCGGCGGTCGCACTCGCGGAGCGCGAATTCCTGCCCGATTTCACGCTTCGCGGCGCGTACGAGGGCTCGTGGCAGGAGACGCCGCTGCGCCCGTACGTCGGGGTCGAGCTGAACCTGCCGATCCAGCTCGAGCGCCGCCGCGCGGCGCTCGACGAGGCGAGCGCGCTGCTCGCGCGCGAGAGGAGTCGCTTCCGCGGTCTCGAGCACCGTGTCCGCTTCGAGGTGACCTCGGCCGTCGAGCGGCGGAGAGAGGCGGAGCACCTGCTCGCGCTCTCGCGCGAGCGTCTCCTGCCCGCCGCGCGCGACCGCCTCGCGTCGGCGCGCGCCGGGTTCGAGACCGGGCAGGTCGACTTCCTGGCGCTCGTCGACGCCGAGCGCGCGCTGCGCGCGGCCGAGCTCGGCGCGCTCGAGGCCGAGGCCAGCCTGTCCCGAAGCAACGCACGGCTGGCGCGCGCGATCGGCGAAACGGCTGCGATCGACGAGGAGGCGAGATGAGCCGACCCGGATTCCCTCTGGTCCTGATCCTCTTGTTCGGAGCGTGCGTCTCGTGCGTCGACGAGGATCGCCGCGCGTCCGTTCCGCCCGAGGTCGTCGCCACGACCGACACTGCCGCCGACGACGCGATCTCGCACTACACGTGTCCGATGCACCCATCGGTGCACGAAGCGCACCCGGGCAGCTGTCCGATCTGCGGCATGACGCTCGTGCCGGTGCGAAAGGACGAGGCGCGCTCGGGGGTTGTTCGATTCGACGCCGCGCGTCTGCAGCAGATCGGCGTTCGCTTCGCGACCGTCGAGCGCGCGCCTCTCACACGCTCGGTCCACGCCACGGGAAGCGTCGCCTGGGACGAGACGAAGCTCAGCGACGTCTCGCTGCGCGTGGGCGGCGTGGTGCGCGAGCTGTTCGCGGACGCGCTCGGTGCGCACGTGGACGCCGGCGAGCCGCTGCTCACGCTCTACAGCCCGGAGGTCTACGCGGCGCAGCGGGAGCTCCTCGAGGCGCTTCGCGCGCAGAACGAGGCGCGCGGTGGCGAGGCGCCGGATCGCGCCGACGGGCTCGTCCGCGCCGCGCGCGCGCGGCTGCGGCTCTGGGACGTCGCCGACGCCGACGTTGCCGCACTCGTCTCGCGCGGAACGCCACTCGAAGCCGTGCCCGTTCGCGCGCGGACGAGCGGCTACCTGGTCGAGAAGAACGTCGTCGCCGGCGACACCGTGGCGGCGGGCGAACGGATCCTCCGCATCGCGCCGCTCGATCGCGTCTGGGTCGATGCGCAGGTCTTCGAGTCCGACGTTCCCCTGCTCGAAGTCGGGCAGAGGGCGGTCGTGCGCGCGCCGTCGCTGCCCGCGGCCGGGATCGATGCCGTGGTCGCGTGGGTGCAACCGTCGCTCGACGCGGGGACGCGCACGGCGCGCGCGCGTCTCGAGCTCGCGAACCCCACGCTCGCGCTCCGGCCCGCGATGTGGGTAGAGGTCGAGCTGCAGACGGACCTCGGAGAACGGCTGCAGGTTCCGGCGTCGGCCGTGATCCACGCCGGGCGCCGGCGCGTGGTCTTCGTCGATCGCGGAGACGGCCGGCTCGAGCCACGAACCGTCGAGACCGGAATCTCCTCCGGGGACGCGATCGAGATCACCAGCGGTCTCGAGCCGGGTGACCGCGTGGTCGCCTCGGGCAATTTCCTGATCGCGGCGGAGAGCCGGCTCAAGTCCGCGCTGGAGCAGTGGTGATCGCGCGCGTCATCGAGCTCTGCGCCCGCAAT
>CAZMKX010000120.1:0-8523 GCA_964566375.1 uncultured Myxococcales bacterium | reverse complement strand
ATCAGATCGCGCGCGGCGACGCGCACCTCGCCGCTCGGGAGCACCAGCGCGAGCGCGGTCGCCCGCGGCGTTTCGCCGGCGATCAGGTCGTAGCCGAAGTTCCCGACGTACGCGCGTCCGCGCGCGTCGACGACCATGTCGTTGCAGTGGAAGTCGGCGACCTTCGACAAGTCCGCGACCTCGCGCAGGCCGTCGTCGTCGAGTCGCAGGAGCTTGCGGTCCACCATCGAGACGACGAGCAGACGGCCGTCGGGCAGCCAGCCCAGACCGGACGGCTGCTCCGGGACCTCGACCACGTTCTCCGCGCGACCGTCGAGACCGAGGCGAATCACACGCCGGGCGTGCATGTCCGAGAACCAGAGCTTGCCGTCGTGCCAGCGCGGGCCTTCGGGAAAACAGAGGTCTTCGAGCAGGATCTTGGTGGGAGCGGTCATCTTCGGATCCTCCGCCCTGCGCGCGCGAGGTGTCAAGCTACCTTCGTCGCCCGGTGGGAGGAGGAGCATGAGGCGCGGGCTCGGGCTCGTCGCGTTCGGCAGCGCGCTCGCGCTCGCCCTGGTGTGCGCGATCGGCTGGGCCGAGCGGAACGAGATCGCGCGGAGCCTCCTGCTCCGCGGGCTCGAAGCGCGCGGCGTCGAGCGCGCGAGGCTGAGCGTGAAGCGGGTCGGCGCGGGCGAACTCGCGCTGCGCGAGATCGCGATCGGCGCGCCCGAAGCGCCGGACCTCACGGTCGAATCGGCCGACCTCGCCTTCTCGCTCGTCGGGCTGCGTGCGGGACGGCTCGATGCCCTGCACGTATCGGGCGTGCGCATGCGCGCTGCGCTCGGCGACGGAGGCCTGGCGCTCGGTGCGCTCGAGCCGCTCTTCGCCGCTCGCGCCGGGGGTGCTGCCTCGCGCGCTCCGCTGCTCCTGCCGGCACCGGTCGTCACGCTGCGCGACGCCGAGCTGGCGCTCACGACACCGCAGGGTGTCGCTGCCTGCACGTTCGGCGGACGGCTGCTCGCCGGCGACGACGGAGAGCTCGCGGGCAACTTCGACCTGTCGCTCGAGCACCCGCTGGTCGGGGCGAAGGGAGCGGTCGTGCTCACCGGTACGCTCGAGGCGCTCTCCGCCGAGCTCGTGCTCGCGCTGCGGGACGGGCGAGAGCCCGCGCGCGTGGCACCCGCGACGCTGCGCGGCCGCGTCGAGGGTGCGCTGCGCGCGCTCACCTTCGATCTCGCGATCGACGGCGCCGAGGGCCGCCTCGTGATCCGGGCGCGCGGCGAAGGCGATGCCGTCGCGCGTTCCGGCCGCGCCGACCTCACGCTCGCGAAGCTCGTCTTCGAGCCGCAGGGGCTGCAGCCGGGCGCGCTCCTGCCGGCGTTCGAGCCGCTGCTCGCGAACGCGGGCGTGTCACGGGTGTCGGGGAGCATCGAGGGGCGTGGCGCGGTCACGCTCGACGCCGGCACGCCCTCGCTGAAGCTCGACCTGGCGCTGCGCGAGGTCGGGTTCGACACGGCGCTCGCGCGCGTCGCCGGCGTCTCGGGCACGCTCGCGCTTCGCGCCCCGCGTCTTCGCACCCCGAAGGGACAGATGCTCTCGGTCGCGCTGCTCGATCCGGGTGTGCCGCTGAGGGACGGCACGCTCGCCTTCCAGCTCCGCCCCGACGGCACGGTCGCGCTGGAGGCGACGCGCTTCGACTTCGCGGGAGGAGAGCTTCGCGCGGAGAACCTGATCCTCGATCTCGCGGCCGAGACGACGCCCGTCCGGCTCCAGGCGCGTGACCTCGATCTGGCGGCCCTGCTCGCGCTGAGCGGGCTCCCGGGCATCGAGGCCACGGGGCGCATCGGTGGCGAGCTTCCGCTCGTGCACGGCGCGGGCGCGCTGCGCGTGACCGAGGGCGTGCTGCGCGCGAGCCCCGAGGGCGGAACGATCCGCTACCGCCCCAGCGCCTCGACGCGTGCGCTCGCCGACTCGCGTCCGAACGACCTGGGCATCGCCGTCTCGGCATTCGCCGATTTCCACTATCGGGAGCTCGAGGCGCGCATCGAGGGCGACGTGCGCGGCGACCTGCACATCGCGCTGCACGTGAAGGGTGCGAACCCGGAGTTCCAGAACGGCCAGCCCATCGAGCTCAACCTGAATCTCGAGGCGCGGCTCCTGGATCTCGTGCGAAGCGGCGCGGAAGCGTATCGTCTGCCGGAAGAGGTCCAGAAGCGGCTGCGCGGCTTCTCGGACGGGGAGACGAAGTGAGCTCGGGAAGGGAACGGACGGCCGCCGCGATCCTCGTCGCCGCGCTCGCGTGGGCGGCCGGGTGCACGCCGCGCGTCGTGCTCGAGGCACCGAAGGAGCCGATCGTGATCAACATGAACGTCAAGATCGAGCACGAGGTGCGCGTGAAGGTCGACAAGGACCTCGACACGCTCTTCGACGAGGAAAAGGACGTCTTCTGATGGCGCTGCGAAGAGGTGCGATCGCGCTGTCCCTGATCGTTCTCGCGATTTTCGCGCAGAGCGCGCGCGCTTCGGGGCTCGACCTCGATGCGGCCAAGAGCCAGGGGCTGGTGGGCGAGAAGGCCGACGGTTTCGTCGGCATCGTGGTCGCGGACCCGACCGCGCCGGTGACGGCGCTGGTGAAGAACGTGAATGCCAAGCGGGCCGCCGCCTACGCGGAGATCGCCAAGCAGAACGGCACGACGCTCGATGCGGTCGCCGCGCTGGCCGGTGCGAAGCTGATCGAGCGCGCGTCGAAAGGTGACTGGGTCACCGACGCCGCCGGGAACTGGCGCCAGAAGTAGAACCGGCCGCCGTTGTACACTCCGCCCGCGAGGGAGGAGCACACCATGGCGGGTCGGGTCCGGGTCGAGGGCGAGAACGCTTCGCGTTTCGCGCGCGTGCGCGAGGTTTTCGAGCAGAGCTTCGAGGCGGGCGAGGTCGGCGCCGCCCTGGCCGTGACCGTGGACGGCGAGCCGGTCGTCGACCTCTGGGGCGGACATCGCGACGCGGAGCGCACGCGCCCGTGGCAGCGCGACACGATCGTGAACGTGTACTCGACGACGAAGGGCATGACGGCGATCTGCGCGAACCGTCTGGCCGAGCAGGGACGGCTCGACCTCGACGCGCCGGTCGCGAGCTACTGGCCCGAGTTCGCGCAGGCGGGCAAGGGCTCGATCCCGGTGCGCTGGCTGCTCTGTCACAAGGCGGGGCTCGCCGCGATCCGCGCCGACGTGCCCGCGAACGCACGCTATGACTGGAAGTTCATGACCGAGACGCTTGCGGCGGAAACGCCGTGGTGGGAGCCGGGCACGCGACACGGCTACCACGCGCTCACCTACGGCTACCTGGTCGGCGAGGTCGTGCGGCGCGTCGACGGGCGCACGCTCGGCCAGTACCTCCGCGACGAGATCGCCGAGCCGCTCGACCTGGACTTCCACATCGGCTTCGGTCCGGAGCTCGATGCGCGAGTGGCCGACATGATCCCCGCGCCACCGTCACCGCCCGGTGTCCCCAACCCGTTTGCCGAGGCCGCGAAGAACCCGCAGTCGCTGGTCGGGCGCGTGTTCGCGAATCCGCCGATCGAGACGGGCGCCGTCAACTCGCGCGCGTGGCGCGCCGCCGAGATTCCCGCCGCGAATGGCCACGGCACCGCGCGCGGCCTCGCGCGGATCTACGGCGCGCTCGCGTGCGGGGGCGACGTCGGCGGCGTGCACGTGCTCTCGCCGGCGCAGATCGATCTCGCGAACACCGAGAACGCCTTCGGCCCGGACGAGGTCCTGAAGCCGCTCCACAGCCGCTTCGGTCTGGGGTTCTTCCTGACCCAGCCGATGATTCCGTTCGGCCCGAACAAGCGTTCGTTCGGCCACCCCGGCGCGGGCGGGTCGATCGCCTTCGCCGATCCGGACGCGCGCCTGGGAATCGCGTACGTGATGAACCAGATGCAGATGGGCCTGGCCGGTGACGCGCGCGGATTCCGCCTGATCGCCGAGGTCTACGAGGCACTCAAGTGAGCGGGGATGTGTGACACGCTCGCCGTCGTCTCGAGCGACGGCGTCCTGTTCGCCAAGAACTCCGATCGCGACCCGAACGAGGCGCAGCTGCTCGAGTGGCGACCGCGCGCGCGGCACGCCTCGGGCGCGGCCCTGCGCTGCACCTGGATCGAGATCCCTCAGCTGGAGGCGACTCACGCCGTCCTGATCTCGCGCCCATTCTGGATGTGGGGCGCCGAGATCGGCGCGAACGAGCACGGCGTGACGATCGGGAACGAGGCGGTGTTCACGCGACAGCCTTACGCCGCGACGGGGCTGACGGGAATGGACCTGCTCCGGCTCGCGCTCGAGCGGGCCGCTACCGCCGAGGACGCCGTACAGACGATCGTGACGCTGCTCGAGCGGCACGGCCAGGGCGGCGGATGCGGTCACGAGAAGCGCGGCTTCACCTACCACAACAGCTTCCTGGTCGCGGACCCGCACGGCGCGATCGTGCTCGAGACGGCGGGGCGGCACTGGGCGACGGAGGTCGTCCGCGGCGCGCGCTCCATCTCGAACGTCCTCACGATCCCGAGCTTCGCGCGCGCACACTCCGACCGCGTGAAGACGCGCGTCGCCGGCGGACGGGCGCGACTCGCGCGTACGAGCGAGCTCTGCGAGCGCGCGAAGCGGCCGGCGGACCTGATGGCGATCCTGCGCGACCACGGCGCCGGGCGACGCTGGCCGGTGTACGCGCGCTCGAACGGTGCGATGCGCGCGCCCTGCATGCACGCCGGCGGGTTGGTCGCGGCTTCGCAGACGACCGCGTCCTGGGTCGCGGAGCTCGGCCCGCACGGCGCCCGCCACTGGGCGACGGCCACCGCCGCGCCGTGCCTCTCGGTCTTCAAGCCCGTGCGCGTGTCCGAGCCGCTCTCGCTCGGGCCTACGCCGGACGATCACTTCGATCCGGCGACGCTCTGGTGGCGACACGAGGCCCTCCACCGCTCGCTGATCGCCGATCCCGGGCCGCTCGCCGACGCCTACGTCTGCGAACGCGACGCGCTCGAGTCGGCGCTGCTCGCCGAGGCCATGGAGCCCGCCGAGGCCTTCGCACGTGCCGGTTCGCTGCTCGTGCGCTGGCTCGATCGCCTTCGAGAGGCCCGGCTGCGCGACCGACGTCCGCCGATCGCCCGCGCATACTGGCGAAAGCGCGACGCCCGGGCCGGCCTGACTCGCGCGTTCGATCCGACGCCCTGAGTCCGGATCGACTTCCGCAAGCTGGCTTGCGTGACTGACTCTGCCGGCTCGAGTGACTTCGCCGAAACGCGGGTTTTCTCCTTCACGTTGCGCGACCTCCCCGTCTAGTATGCGCACGGAGGGAGACGCGACGAAGCGCCTGGGTCGATGCCTGCTCGCCGCTTTCGCATCGCTGTGCATCGGCGCGGCAGGGCCGTCCCGCGTCGCGCGTGCGGCCTTCACGCCGTTCGAGTCCGGCCACGTTCGCGGGCTCGCGCTGTCGGCGGACGGCACTCGCCTTTACGCGGTGAACACGCCGGACGGCCGGCTCGAGATCTTCGAGGTGAGCGACGCGGGAATCCTGCACCTGTCGAGCGTGCCGGTTGGACTCGAGCCGGTCGCCGTCGCGGAGCGCGTGCCGGGCGAAGTCTGGGTCGTGAATCAGCTCTCGGACGACGTGACGATCGTTTCGACCGCGGGCACGCCTCGCGTCGTCCGCACGCTCCTCGTCGGCGACGAGCCGTCCGACGTCGTGTTTGCAGGAGTGGGACGCTCGCGCGCGTTCGTCAGCACTGCGCGGCGCGGCCAGAACAGTCCGATCGCTCCCGAGTACCTGACGCCGGGGATCGGCCGCGCGCTCGTCTTCGTCTTCGACGTGACCGCGCTCGGCGCGGCGGCGGGAGGCCAGCCGATCGCCGTCGTGACGCTCTTCGGTGACACTCCGCGCGCGCTCGCGGTGACGCCGGACGGAAGCCGGGTCTATGCGGCGATCTTCCGCTCCGGGAACCGCACGACCTCGATCTCGGCCTCGGTCGTCGCCGGCGCCGGAGTGACGCCGCGGCCGAACCTGAGCGCCGACGGTCAGCCAGCGCCGCCGGTCGGGCGGATCGTGCGCTTCGACGACGCCTCGGGGCAGTGGCGGGACGACGAGGGTCGCGACTGGAGCGCGTTCGTGCCGTTCTCCCTGCCCGACCAGGACGTGTTCGCGATCGACGCCAACGCGACAGCCGGCGATCTCCAGGCCAGCGTCGTGCCGTACGCGCACGTGGGAACCGTGCTCTTCAACATGGCGGTGAACCCCGCCGACGGTCACCTGTTCGTGACCAACTCCGAGGCGCACAACGAGACGCGCTTCGAGGGCGCGGGCGAAGCGCTCGCGAGCTTTCCCGAGCTTCCGCAGCAGACGCTGCGCGGTCGGCTCCACGAGTACCGCGTGACCGTGATCGATCCCGTCTCCGGCACCGTGACGCCCCGCCACTTGAACAAGCACATCGACTACGCGCTCGACCCCGTGGCGACCGCCGCAACGGATACCTCGTCGAGAAGTCTCGCCACGCCGCTCGGTCTGGCATTCGACAGCCTCGGCCAGAAGGTCTACGTGGCGGCCTTCGGCTCCGACAAAATCGCGGTCCTGTCGCCGGCGTCGCTCGAATCCGACGCGTTCAGCCCGAGCGCCGCCGACCACGTCGAGATCAGCGGCGGCGGCCCGTCGAGCCTGGCGCTCGACGAGGCGCGCGGCCGCCTCTACGTGCTGGCCCGCTTCTCGCAATCGATCTCGATCGTCGATCTGTCCACACATCCCGGTGTCGAGGTTGCCGTCGTTCCGCTGCCGCACGACCCGGAGCCCGCGAGCGTGCGGACCGGCCGGCGATTCCTGTACGACGCACGCCACACGTCGAGCAACGGCGAGGCCTCCTGCTCGAGCTGCCACGTCTTCGGCAATACCGACGATCTCGCCTGGGACCTGGGCGACCCCGACGGCGTGACCGCCTTCGACAGCAACCTGCAGACGATCCTGGGCTGGGCGCTCGACAACCTGGCGAACCTCGACGCGATCTTCGGCGGTGAGGTGCTGCCCGACGGCTTCGTCCTGGAGCACCATCCGTTGAAGGGCCCGATGTTCACGCAGAGCCTGCGCGGGCTCGCGAACCACGGGCCGATGCACTGGCGCGGCGATCGCAGCGGCGGCGGTGACGTCCGCGCGGACCCGAACTCGCTCGACGAGGTAGCGGCATTCAACCAGTTCAATGGTGCCTACCCGTCCCTGATGGGCCGCACCGAGCCGCTCCCCGCCGGAGAGATGCAGGCATTCACCGACTTCATGCTGCAGGTCGCCTATCCGCCGAACCCGAACCGGGCGCTCGACAACTCGCTCACCCCCGCGCAGGCGAATGCGGAGAACATCTTCCGCAACGTCCCCGTCCACGCACTCGTTCCGCAGCTCCCCGACGTCTTCACGTGCAGCACGTGTCACACGCTCGACGCGGCATCGGGCTTCTTCGGCACGCACGGCGCGTCGTCCTTCCGGCACGGGCGAACGCAGATCTTCAAGGTTCCCCACCTGCGCAACCTGTATGCGTTCACGGGGATGTTCGGGATCTCGGGCGTGTCCGCGCCGACCGGTCCACAGATCCGCGGCTACGGGTACTCACACGACGGGAGCACCGACACCCTGCTGTCGTTCGTGACGGTGCCCGAGTTCCGCTTCCCGGGAGCGAACGAGACCGAGAAGGCGCAGAACCGCCACGACGTGGTGGACCTGCTGCTCTCGTTCGACACCGAGACTGCACCCGTGGTCGGCCAGCAGGTGACGCTCGACGACGCGGGACCCGACGCGCCGCTTCGGCCGGGAAGCGCGGAGACCGTGGGCGACCGGATCGACCTGCTCGTCGCTCGCGCGCAGGTCACCTCGCCGCGCAAGGAGTGCGACCTGATCGCGAAGAGCGTCGTCGGCCTCGAGCCGCGGGGCTGGTGGATGCACGCGCCCGACGCCTTCCGGCCCGATCGCGAAGGCGCCCCCGACGTGACGCTCGCGGAGCTCGCGCTGAACGCGGGCGCGGCGGGCCGTGAGGTGACGTTCTCCTGTGTACCTCCGGGCTCGGGCGAGCGCCTCGGCATCGACCGCAACGACGACGGGATTCGCGACGGATCGCAGTGCGGCGACGTCAACCTGGACGGCGCGCTTGCCGCGAGCGACGTCGGCCGGCTGCGGCGCGCGCTCGCCGGCGTCGAAGGCGCCTCCCTCTCGGTCCCCTCGAAGTGCAACGTGCACGGTCCCGCGGAGCTCGTCGACACGGACGCCGACGGAATTCCCGACGACTGCAACGTCGCCGACGTCGTCGTCCTCGCCCGCGCCGTGGCCGCGCTCGCTCCCGGCGCCACACAGGTGTGCGGCGCGGCGTCGGGATGCACGAGCGACGCGGACGGAGACGGCGTCTGCGGCGGCGCAGACAACTGCCCCGCGACCGCCAACCCCGACCAGGCCGACGCCGACGCCGACACGCTCGGCGACCTCTGCGACGCCTGCCCGAGCGACCCCGCGAACGACGCGGACGGAGACGGCATCT
>CAZMKX010000119.1:5599-8571 GCA_964566375.1 uncultured Myxococcales bacterium | reverse complement strand
TGTGCACGCGGATCACGCGCACGTGGGGGATCGCGTCGAGGCGCGCGACGATCTCACCGAGCCGGCGCGGCGACAGGATCAGCGGGTCGCCGCCCGACAGGATCACCTCCCAGATCCGCGCGTCGCGCGCGATGTACGCGAGCGCCGCGTCGAGCTCGGCAGGCGAGAGCGACTCGCCACCGGGGCCGACCGCCTCGCGGCGGAAGCAGAAGCGGCAGTAGACCGGGCAGGCGTGGGTGGGCTTGAGCAGCACGCGATCCGGGTAGCGGTGGGTGACGCCCTTCACGGGCGTCCAGACGGCGTCGCCGATCGGGTCCTCGAGCTCGTCGGGGCGCGTGTCGAGCTCCTCGACCGTCGGCACGAACTGGCGCGCGATCGGGTCGCGCGGATCGCCGGGATCGATTCGCGCGAGCACGGCCGGCGTGAGCGCGACCGACCAGCGCGACGCCACGCGGTGTAGCGCCTCGAGCCGCTCCGCCGGAACCAGACCGGCGGCGGCCAGCTCTTCGGTATCCGTGATCCGCTTCATCGAAAGTCCACCGGCGCCCAGAGCACGTCCTCGATCTGCTCGGCGCCCGTCGCGCACATCACGAGCCGGTCGAAGCCGAGCGCCATCCCGGCGCTCTCGGGAAGCCCGTGCTCGAGCGCGGCCAGGAAGTCGGCGTCGATTGGATAGCGCTCCCCGTAGAGCCGCGCCTTCTCGTCCCCGTCGTGCGCGAAGCGGCGGCGCTGCTCGGCGGCGTCCGTCAGCTCGGAGAAGCCGTTCGCGAGCTCCAGCCCGCAGACGTACAGCTCCACCCGCTCGGCGACGCGCGGATCGCCCGGCTTCGCACGCGCCAGCGCTCCGAGCGCGATCGGCCAGTCGTACACGAGCGTCGGCCGCCCGAGGCCGAGCTTCGGCTCGATCTCGTTCAGGAAGACGCGGAAGAACTGATCCTCGTAAGTGTCCCCCGGAGCCGGCTCGAGCGCGAAGACGTCGCGGCCGGCGTGCCGCGCGAACGCCTCCGCCGCGCTGAGCCGTTCGGCGGGCGCGCGCGGATCGCATTCCGCGCCGCGGTAGACCAGCCGCTCGCGGCCGCTGGCCTCGAGCGCGAGCCGGAGGATCGCGTGGCAGTCGTCCATCAGCGCCGTGTAGTCGCTGCCCGCGCGATACCACTCGAGCATCGTGAACTCGGGGTGATGCGTGGACGAGCGCTCGCGGTTCCGGAACGCATGCGAGAGCTGGAAGAGTCTGGGCACGCCCGCGACGAGGAGCTTCTTCATCGCGAACTCGGGCGAGGTGTGCAGGTAACGCCTGCGCTCGGCCGCGGCGTCGGGGACGCGCAGCCGGGTCTCGAACGCGAACAGGTGCGGCTCGAGCCCGGGCGAGACCTGCAGCGCGGGCGTCTCGACCTCGACAAAGTCCTCGCGCGCGAAGTGGGCGCGCAGCCCGGTCGCGATCCTCGCGCGCACCTCGAGCCGCGCCCGGCGCTCGGCAAAGCGGTGCGGGTGCCACCAGGGCAGCGGATTCTCCAAGCGGGCTCTCCTTCGCGCCGCGCGCAGCTTCCCGGGTCGCGCGTCCGCCCGCAACCGCGAAATCCCGTGGCGCCGCGAAATCCCGCGGCCGCACCCGCGGCTGCGCGCGCGCAAGTGCCCGGAATCCCGTGCCTCGGCGCACGTCGGGGCGCGGCACCGGGCTTGCTCTCCCTGCGCGCATGCAAATCCAGCGGAGCCCGCGATGCTGAGAATCACTCTTGAGACGCCACGTCCCGACGAGCGCCGGGTCCGGCTCGAGGGCCGCCTCGCGGGGCCGTGGGTCGACGAGCTGCGGCGCGTCTCGTCGACCTCGGAATCCGGTCGCGCGCGGCTCGTTCTCGACCTCGCGGCGCTCCACTTCGCGGACGCGGAGGGGCTCGCGCTGCTTCGCGAGCTTCACGGCGAGGCGGTCGAGCTGCGCAACGCGTCGGCCTTCGTCCGTGCGCTGCTCGCGGAGACGCAGCCATGACCCAGACGCTGCGTGCGCCGGATCGCGATGCCGGCCTGATCTGCGCGCTGCGCGAGGGCGACGAGCGCGCCTTCTCGGAGCTCGTGCGGCGTTACCACGGCGCGATGCTGCGCGTGGCGAGCGCGCACGTGCGCTCGAACGCGATCGCCGAGGAAGTCGTTCAGGATGCGTGGCTCGCCGTGATCGAAGGTCTGGCGCGCTTCGAGGGCCGGAGCTCCTTCCGTACCTGGCTCTTCACGATCGTCTCGAACCGCGCGAAGACCCGAGGCGTGCGCGAGGCCCGATCGCTTCCGTTCTCGGCCCTGGCGCGCGAGGACGACGACGATGCGCGGACGGTGGACGCCGATCGCTTCGATGGCGACGGGCACTGGCGCGAGCCGCCCGCCGAGTGGCGGGATCCCGAGCAGCGGCTGCGCTCGCTCGAGGGCTTCGCGCTTGCGCGCAAGGCGATCGAGTCCCTGCCCGAGGCGCAGCGCGCGGTGATCACGCTTCGCGACGTGGAGGGGCTCTCCTCGGAGGAGGTCTGCGCCGCGCTCGGCCTCAGCGACGGCAATCAGCGCGTGCTTCTGCACCGCGCGCGCGCGAAGGTGCGTCGGGCGCTCGAAGCCCACCTGGTCACGCCCGACTGACCACCGTCCGCCGGCTCAATCGCTTGCGCGGCGGGGCCGATGAGCGCCGACATGCACGAGCGACCGACTCTCTCGCCACTGCGCATGCTGTGCCTGTGCCTCGCGCTCGCGTCCGGCGCGGCGCGCGCGGACGTCGTGGTGATCGATCCCTCGCAGGTCGCCGCGCCGGGTGCCGATCCGCTCGCCTGGAGCCCCGCAAACGTCCGTGCCAACGGCGCGATCGCGATCACGACGACGAGCTCCCCACCCGGCGACGGCGGCGGCTCGATCCAGATGGACACCGCGAATCCGCCGATCGTGAACGGCCAGGACAAGGCCGACTTCGAGATCTACTTCGCGGACACGGGGCTCACGCTCGG
>CAZMKX010000119.1:0-5499 GCA_964566375.1 uncultured Myxococcales bacterium | reverse complement strand
GCCAGGACAAGGCCGACTTCGAGATCTACTTCGCGGACACGGGGCTCACGCTCGGCGACCTGACCTCGCTCGCGTTCGCCTGGCGTCGCGCGAGCACGAGCACGGTTCCGGCGCACCTGTCGCCGGTCTTCCGGATCGTCTTCCAGACGGCGGGTGGCCAGCAGGGACTGCTGATCTGGGAGCCCGTGTACCAGACACAGTACGGCGGCGCGATGCCGACCGACGTCTGGGTCGACGAGGACCTGCTCGGCGGACGCTTCTGGATGCGCGCGTTCGGGCCGAGCCGGACGATCGACGTCTACGACCTGACGCTTCCGGACTGGATCGCCTCGGGCGCGGTCGGCGACGGTGCCGACACCGGCTGGGACATCGACGCCGACACACGCGTGATCGGCGTGAACGTCGGCTTCGGCTCCGGCTGGGGCGGCGGCGAGTTCCACGGCTTCGTCGACGAGATCACGCTCGGCTTCTCGGGCGTCGAGACGATCTGGGACTTCGACTTCGTGAACAGCCTGCTCTGTCCCGCGCTGCCGGCCGACGCGTGCGTGGGGTCGAGTCGGCCGCGGAGCGCGACGCTCTCGCTGCGCGACCCCGCGGCGAACGACGCGCGGAAGCGCCTGCGCCTCGTCAGCCGGCGATCGGATGCCTTCGACGCGGCCATGCTCGGCGATCCGCGCGTCGACACGGACTACCAGCTCTGCGTGTGGAGCGAAGGTCCGGGCGGAACGGCGCTGATCGCCGATCCGGTCGCGCCGGCGGGCGCGGGCTGGTCCGAGACGCGCTACGGCTTCCGCTTCCGCCAGCGCGCGGGCGAGAACGCCGACGGCCTGCGCAAGCTTCGCCTGCGCGCAGGCTCCGCGGGCAGGGCGCGCTTCCGCGTGCAAGGGAAGGGCCCGCTCCTGGCGCTTCCCGCGCTGCCGAGGGCGATGGACGAGACGCTCGTCGTGCAGCTCCACAACGCGCTCGGCTCCTGCTGGGAGGCGAGCTTCGACGGCACTCCGCAGCGGAACACCTCGACGCTGTACCGGAGCCGCGGCCCGTAGCGCGCACTTGAGCCCGGCGCGCACTCGCGCGCAGGATGCGCTGCATGAGCTCGGACCCGACGGATCCCGCGCGCTGCATCGGCTTCGCACACCGCGGCGCCTCGGCCGACGCGCGCGAGAACACGCTCGAGGCATTCGCCCTCGCGCTCGCTCACGGCGCGACGGGACTCGAGTCCGACGTCTGGCTCACGGCGGATCGTGTGCCGGTGCTGGACCACGACGGGGTGACGCCGGACGGTGTTCCGTTTCGCGAGCTCGCCCGAGCGGCATTGCCGGCGCACGTGCCGTCGCTCCCCGATCTCTACGCCGCGTGCGGCGCCGACTACGCCCTTTCGCTCGACGTGAAGGACGCCGACGCCGCGCCCGCCGTCGTCGAGACCGCGCGCGCGGCCGGTGCCGCCGGGCAGCTCTGGCTCTGTCACTGGAGCTGGCGGGTGGTCTCGTCCTGGCGGGCCCTCGACGCCCGCGTGCGGCTCGTCGACTCGACCCGGACCCGGCTCATGCGCACGCCCCCCGACGAGCGCGCCGAGCGCATGGTCGCGCTGGGCATCGACGCGCTGAACCTGCACTGGTCGGACTGGACCGAGGCGCTCGCCGCGGTCTTCCGCGCGCGCGGCCGGCGCATCCTGGCCTGGGACACGCAGGACGTCGCGTCGCTCCGGCGCATGCTCGCGCTCGGGGTCGACGCGGTCTTCAGCGACCATGTCGCGCGGATGATGGCCGAGATCCGAGCGGCGCCGGCCCGCGTTCAGTCGACGTCGAGGTCCAAAGGCCGGTAGAGCGACTCGCCGAGCTTCTCGCGACCGAACTCGGCGATCCGGCGCGACGTGGTCGCGCGCAGGAACCACTCCACGAGCCGGCTCGCGTTCTCGGACTGGATCCTGCCCGGGTGCTTCTCGGGGTTCACCGTCGCGAGCGCGTAGACGTTGCGCAGATCTCCGTCGGCCTTCGACAGTCGCGCGAGCCCGGTGCGCTTCTCGAAGAGCAGGAACGTGCCGAGGTCGGAGAGCGCATAGGCCTTGCGGGCGCCCGCCTGCAGAAGCACCTGCGCGAGCCCCGCCTTCGTGCGCGCGAAGCCGGGCCAGCCGGTCGCGACGTCGAGCCCGGCCGCCGAGAGCAGCGCCGTCTCTCGCGAGCGCTCGGCCGAATCGTCGTCGCGAGCGACGTAAGGCGCCCGCGCGGCGGCCATACGCCGGAATGCGTCGGAGCCGCTCGCGGCCGTACCGACCTCGGCCGGGTCGTCCTTCGGGCCGACGATCAGCGTGTAGTCCTCCATGAGCGGGTGCCGCGCGACCAGCGCCCGGCTCGCCAGCAGCGCATCCTCGCGCGCGGAGGAGTCGCCGAGGACGACGTCGACGCTCCCCTCCGCGGCCAAGCGCAGGACAGCGTCGGAAGGCACGGCGATCACGCGCACCCGGATCCCCGTCTCCTTCGTCAGGTCCGGAAGGAGCGCGTCGAGAAGTCCCGAGTCCTGCACGCACGCGACGGTCGCGAGACGGAGCTCGCGCTCTTCGGCTCTCGCGGTCGACGCGAGCAGCCCGAGCACCGACAGCGCCAGGAGGGTCAGAGCGGTTCGCATGCGATCCGCAGGTTACTGAAGGCCGATTCGTCGGTCACCTCGCGCACGATCCACGGCGCGAGCCAGTCGGGGATCTCGACCGCGAAATCGCTGGTCGGAAGCTCGACCTCGGCGAGCACGAGCGCGCGATCGAGGAACTCGTCGATCTCCCACACGAGCGCGCCCTCCGGCACGAGGTAGCGGCGCTTGCGCAGGCGCGCGCCCGCGCAGAGTGGCCAGAGGCGCGCGAACTCGCCCTCGCCGAGCTGCTCCTCGAACTCCGCGCGCACGACGCCGGTGCCGAGCTTCACGGTGCGCGTGAAACGCATGCCGCGTGGTCCCGCGGAGCGGCGCAGGCGTTCGCGCGCGCCGGGGCCGGGCAGATAGCCCTGCTCGATCTCGATCGTCTCGGCGCCCCGAACGCGCTCGGGCAAGCCTCGCAGCAGGTACTTCCGCTCGATCTCGACGTTCGCCGCGTCGAGCTGGCGCAGTCGTTCGGTGAACTCCGCGACGCTCGCGAAGAAGGACGCCGACTTCTCGCCGAGCCAGCTCGCCGCGAGCTGCGCGAAGCGCGCGTCGGACTGCTCCTGCGCGTGACGCAGCAGCCCGAGCGCGACGTGCTCGGCGGTGCGCGCGCGCAGACGCCGCTCGGCGCGCAGGTCGCGGGCCGCGATGGCTTCGGCCTGCGCGCGCGCGTTCTCGAGCGCCGCGCGCTCGAGCTGCCCGCGCAGGCGCGCCGAGATCAGCTCGCGATCGTGTCGCTCGCCGATCAGGTCCTGAAGCGTGCGGAGCTCGGCGAGCAGCGACGGGCCGCCGTCGCAGAGCCGGCGCACCGGCTCGAGCAGGTAGCGCAGGCGCTTGGCGACGAGGCGGGCTTCGTGCTCGACCTCCGCGTCACTCGGGCCGCTCACGCGCGCGAGCGCGTTCTGGAGCTCGAGCGCGGTGGACTGGATCGCGCCGCCCGCGGCGGCCGCGAAGCCGGGGACGCGCGAAGTGCCGTTCGGCGTCACGCGCTCTCGATAGGTCTCGAGCGACTCGCGCAGTCCGCGCTCGAACGGCTCGAATCGTTCCGGGAGCGCCGCGCTGGCCCGCGAGCGCGCAGCGCGCGCCCTCGCGTCGAGCGTCTCGATCTGCGGCTCCAGCGCCGCGCGGCGCGCGGGCCGGAGCGCGTCGGCCTCGGCGCGAAGCCAGGCGAGCTCGACCTCGGCGTCCCGCGCCGCTCCGGCGTCACTCGCGAGCCGGCCGGCTTCGGCCAGCGCAGCGCGCGCGGCGTCGGGGTCGAGGAACTCGCGATAGGCGGCGAGCGTGCTGCGCAGGCGTCGCAGCGCTACGCGAATGTCGTGCACGGCCTCCGCGTCGTCCGGGTCCGCCAGCCGCGCGCAGGCTTCGCGCGCTTCGTCGAGCAGGCGCAGCGCGACGAGGCGGGCTCCCGCCTCGGCCGGCCGAAGCACTTCGGCGCGCTCGAGCTCCACCATACGGTGTCGTCAGCGCAGCCCGCGCAGCTGGCGCGGCCGCAGCAACCACGCGAGGCGCGCCAGGCCCGGCCCGACGCCGTCCTCGAGCTCGAGCAGGCAGGCGCCCCCCTTGCCGAGCGCGAGCCACGGCGTGGACAGACCCGAAACGAGCCAGGTCACGAGCTCCGAGAGGCCGGGCTCGTGTCCGACGACGGCGATCGTCGACGCGCCTTCGAATCCGCGCAGCCAGCGCGCGAGGGATTCGGGCTTCGCACCCGGACGCAGCGCCGCGATCCGCTCCGGCTCGGGTCCCCCGAGCGCCGACGAGAGCGCCTGTGCCGTCTCGTCCGCACGGGCGAGCCCGCTCGAGGCGATCACGTCCACCTTCCCGACGAGCTTCGCGAGCGCGCGCGAGGCTTCACGGGCGCGCTTGCGTCCGTCCTCGGTGAGCGACCGCCGCACGTCGGCGTCGGCGCCCGCGCCCGGATCGCGCGGCTGCGCGACGTCATGGCGCAGCACGAGCAGCTTCACGGTCGCGTCCTCGGGTTCGCGATCCGCATACGGGGGCCCGGCTCAGCGCGCGAGCGCGCGCAGCGCGAGGCCGGCGTGCAGCGCGATCCCCGCGACCATTCCGTCCTCGTTCAGGAGCATGCGGTTCGAGTGGCACGGCGCCGGCTGCTCGGCGTTCTCGGGGCGCACGCCCAGAAAGACCATCGCGCCGGGAATCCGCTCGAGCACGTAGGAGAAGTCCTCGGCGCCCATCACCGGCTGAGGCATCGCAATGAACGCGTTCGCGCCGAGCACCTCTCCCATGACGTCGCGGGCGAACGCGACCGCGTCGGCGTCGTTGACGGTGACGGGGTAGCCCATTCCGACGACCAGGTTGGCCTTCACGTCGTGCGCGGCCGCGACGCCCTCCACCACGCGCCGAAGGCCCGCGTGCGCACGCTCGCGCGCGCGCGGCGAGGTGGCGCGGATCGTGCCGAGCATCTGCACCGATTCGGGAATCACGTTTCCGGTCGTGCCGCCGGCGATCCGGGTCACCGTGATGACGACCGGGTCGAACGCATCGATGCGGCGAGTCACGAAGCTCTGGATCGCGGTCACGATCTCGCACGCGACGGGTACCGGGTCGAGCGTGTCGTGAGGCATCGACGCGTGACCGCCGCGTCCGACGAGGTCGATCACGAAGCTGTCGGCCGACGCCAGCAGCGCGCCCGCGCGCGACGCCACGCGCCCGACCGGAATGCGCGGATCGATGTGGATCGCGAACGCCCGCGCGACGCGCGCGGGATCGATCAGCCCTTCGTCGAGCATGATCTTCGCGCCCGCGAAGCCCTCTTCGCCCGGCTGGAACATGAAGAGCACGTCGCCCGCGAGCGCGTCGCGGTGGCGGTCCAGAAGGCGAACCGCGCCGGCGAGCATCGCCGTGTGCGCGTCGTGA
>CAZMKX010000118.1:0-8583 GCA_964566375.1 uncultured Myxococcales bacterium | reverse complement strand
CGATCGTCGACGCCTTCCTCGACGAGCGCGCGTCGGGCGAGGTCGGCGGCTGAGCCCGTTCGTGCCTCAGGACGGCTGCGGTTCCGCGCGATAGAAGCGGTACTTGGCGAGCTCCGACGCGCCCGCGTACGCCGCGCAGATCCCGACCAGCAAGGCGAGAAGGTGTCCGGGGATCGGGACGAACTCGAAGGTGCCCGCGCCCGGCAGGTAGGGAATCGCGAGCGCGAGCAGCGCGACCGCGAGGCTCGAGATCCAGAGCAGACGGCCCGGCCGGCTCCGCCAGCAGGCGCGGCGTGTGCGCACGATCAGGGCGATCGCGAGCTCCGTCAGCAGCGACTCGACGAACCAGCCCGTGCGGAACTGCTCGACGTTTCCGTCCGAGATCAGCCAGAGCGTGGCGAACGTCACCCCGTCGAAGGCGGAGCTGATCAGGCCGAACACGATCATGAAGCGTCGCAGCGGCGCGACCTCGAATCGGCGCGGCCTGGCGAGCAGTTCCGGATCGACGGAGTCACCCGCAATCCCGAGCGCGGGCACGTCCGACAGGAAGTTGTTGAGCAGGATCTGGTGCGCGAGGAGCGGAAGGAAGGGCAGGAAGAGCGACACGGCCGCCATGCTCAGCATGTTCCCGAAGTTCGCGCTGGTGGTGATCTGGATGTACTTGAGCGTGTTCGCGAACGCCCGCCGACCCAGCGTGATGCCGCGGCTCAGGACGTCGAGGCTGTGCTCGAGCAGTACGAAGTCGGCGGCCTCCTTCGCGACGTCGACCGCATCGTCCACGGAGATTCCGACGTCGGCGGCGTCGAGCGCCGGCGCGTCGTTGATCCCGTCCCCGAGGAAGCCGACGACGTGGCCGGACTTCTGCAGCGCGAGGATGACGCGCTCCTTCTGATTCGGGTCCACCTCGGCGAAGACACCGATCTGCGGGGCAATCTGCCAGAGCGCTTCGTCGCGAAGCTGGCCGAGGTCGCCGCCGGTCAGCATGCGCTCCGCGGGCAGGCCGACGGTCCGTGCGAGGTGCACCGCGACGAGATGGTTGTCGCCCGTGACGATCTTCACCTGCACGCCGAGCGCGGCCAGTGCGGCGACCGTTTCGCGGACGCCTTCGCGCGGCGGGTCGGAGAACGCGAGGAATCCCTGCAGGACGAGCGCTGCCTCGTCCGCCTTGCCGTAGCGCTCCTTCGGCGCGACCTCCGACGTCGCGAGTGCGATCACCCGCAGGCCTTCGCCGCTCCAGCGCGCGAAGCGCTCGGCGATCGCCCGTCGGCGCGCCTCGTCGAGCGGCAGATCGACGCCGGCCTCGCGCACCCGGTCACAGCAGGAGAGCACGTTCGCGACCGCGCCCTTCATCACGAGCCGGCACACGCCATCGCGCTCGCGCAGCACGACGGTCATGCGCTTGCGCACGAAGTCGTAGGGGATCTCGTCGAGCTTGGTCGTGCTCGGCGCGAGGCCCACGCGTTGCGCGTGGCTGACCAGCGCGTCGTCGAGCGGGCTCGGCAGGCCCGTCTGCAGGCGAGCGTTCTCCACCGCGAGACGTTCGACCTCGACGCTCGCGACACCCCCTGCGTCCCACGCGCCGTCGAGGTCGAGAACACCGACGGTGAGCGTGCGCGTCTTGTCCGTGCACAGCACGTCCATGCTGCCGAGATTCTCGATCGCTTCGAGCCGGCGCACGATCACGCCGTGCGCGGCCATCACGCGCGCGCCGCGCGACAGCGTCACCTCGATGATCGCTGGCAGGAGCTCGGGCGAGAGTCCGACGGCCAGTGCCATCGCGAAGAGCAACGCCTCGACCGGTGGGCGTGCGAGGAACGTGTTCGCCGCGAACACGATCACGATCAAGACGATCATGATCTGCATCAAGAGGAGGCCGTACTGGCGGATGCCGCGCTGGAACTCTGTCTCGGGCGCCCGGGCGCGGAGGCGCCCTGCCGCACAGCCGAAGGCCGTGCGCGCGCCGCTGCGCACGACGAGCACCGTTCCCGTTCCGCTGCGCACGGACGTTCCCATGAACACGCAGCCCGGGCGTTCGGAAAGCGACGCGGTCAGGGGGCTCGTGCACGGCTCCTTCTCGACCGGCATCGACTCCCCGGTGAGCGCGGCCTGGACCACGAAGAGGTCGCGGGCTTCGAGCACGACGGCGTCCGCGGGGATCAGGCTTCCGGCGGTGAGCCGGACGACGTCGCCGGGCACGATCTCGCTCGCGAGCACCTCGCGCTCGACTCCGTCGCGCAGCACGCGGGCTCGCGCGCGCACGCGCGCGCGCAGTCGCTCGACCTCCACCGAGGCGCGCCATTCCTGCGCGAAGCCGAAGACGCCGGTCGCGAGCAGGATCGCGAGCACGATCAGCGCGTTCGCCCACTCGCGCACGAGCGCTGCGATGACCGCGGCGGCCACGAGCAGGATCACGAGCGGGCTGCGGAACTGGCGCAGGAAGAGACGCAGCGCAGCGGCGCGTTGCGCGGGCTCGACGGTGTTCGGTCCCGCGCGCGCGAGCCGCGCGGCCGCCTCGCGCGAAGTGAGGCCGAGCGGACCGCTGCTCAGCCGCCCGATCAGCACATCCGCCGGCAGGCTCCAATAGGCGTCGAGGCCGGCCGCCGCGTCCTCTGCGGCCGCGTCCGCCTGCGTGTCCGGCCCCATCGTCTCGCGTTGTGCGAGCACGAAGCCGGGAAGCATCGGCAGCCAGAAGTCGAGGCCGCGCTGCAGCAGGGTCGCCGCGACCGCGACCTCGAGCGGAAGGCCGTGCAGGTGGAGCATGGCGATGCAGGTCGCTTCGAACGTGCCGAGCCCGCCGGGAACCCAGCCCAGGGTCGCGACCGCGGAAGCGACGACGAAGGCCGGGAACACGACGACGGGATCGCCGGACGCTCCCGTTGCGTACACGCAGAGCCCGAGCGTGGCGGCGTCGAGCACGAAGATCGCGAGCTGCAAGAGCGTCGTCTCGACCATCAGCCGCACCGAGAGCGGACGGCGGTCGGCCGAGTCGGCGACCGCGTCGAGCACGGCCCGCGCGCCCGGCAGCCGGCGCAGCAGGTGGGCGAGCCACTCGGTGCTGCCGAGTCGGAGGTGCAGCATGGCGGCCGGAACGACGACGGCCAGCGCACACACCGCGCTGGTCGGAATCAACACCAGCCAGCCGACCTCGCCGCCCGCGGCGAGCAGGCCGACCGCGGCGATCGCGGCGAGGGCGTACGCGAAGTAGTAGCTCGCGATCCCGGCGACCAGCGCGTCGATCGCCGCCGCGCGCGGAACCGAATGCCGTTGCAGCCCGCGAAAGACGAGCAGGGAGCCGCTGGTTCCGACCGAGGGCACCGCCTGATCGGTGAAGAGCTTCGCAATCCCGAGCGGGATGAGCGCCCGCATCGGCAGCGACGCGGCGCTTTGCGCGAGCGAGCGCTGCCACACCCCGGCCGCGCAGACGTAGGTCAGCGCCTGGCAGCCGAGCGCGGCGAGCAGCCAGCGCGGGTCCGCCCGGCCCAGCAGCTCGACGATCTCGCGCCCCTGCGTCGCGTGCGTGACCGCGAGCGCGAGCGCGCCGAGGAGCACGAGGCCGGAGAGCCAGGCGAGCTTCGACCTTGCCGATGGCGCGACCGGGTCAGCGACGCCGGCGTCGCGCGGCTCAGGCTTCGGTAGAGCCACCGATCGCTCGCGCGAGGGGATTGATTGGAGTCTCGAGCGACACGAACGAGTCTAGCCGCTTTGTACAACTGGCGAGCGGAAGAGGCGTCCGCTCGCGCGCGCACGACGCGCGCCCGAGCCCGGGGCTGGCACGAAGCCTGCTCCTCCTGGAGAGAAGGAGGTCCGAACCATGCTCGGAACCGTTCTCATCGTCCTGCTCGTTCTCATGCTGCTCGGCGTGCTGCCGAGCTGGGGCTACAGCAACAGCTGGGGCTACCTCCCGAGCGGTGCGCTCGGCACGATCCTCGTGGTCGTGATCGTGCTCGCGGTGATCGGCCGCATCTGACGATGCGCGCCGGCCGCTTGAAGCTGCTCCTCGCGGCGCTCATCGCGTCCACGGCCACGTTGGCGCAGGCGCAGATCGGCCTCGGCGGGACGGACGACGCTCCCGCCACAGCCGAGCCGACGGGTCCGCCGGACGAGTGGATCACCACCAAGGTCAAGACGGCGCTGCTGACCACAGAGGGCGTGCGCGCCGCGCGCGTGAACGTCGACACCGTCGAGGGGCTCGTCACGCTTCACGGCACCGTCGCGACCGCGGAGGAGCGCGTCACGGCGGAGAACGCCGCGCGCAGCGTCAAGGGCATGCGCGAAGTGCGGAACCTCCTGCAGGTCGTGAGCGCCTCCGGCGAGGAAGCCGTCGCGATCTCGGACGAAGCCCTCGCCCAGCGTGTCGGCGCGGCACTCCGCGCGGATCCGGCTCTCTCGGATAGCCGGATCGGCGTTGCTTCCGTCAACAAGGGCGTCGTGCTCCTGTCCGGAACGGCGAGCTCGCTCAGCAACCACCTGCGCGCCCTCGAGGTCGCTTCGCGGGTCCCGGGCGCGAGCCGGGTCGCGAGCGAAATCGAGAGCCCGGACGCGTTTGCCGACGCGGAGCTCTGGCACGACGGCACGTTCGATCTGGACCTCTCGAGGCGTTCGGCAGCCTCGGACTTGTGGATCACGACCGCGGTGAAGGTCCAGCTCTTCGAAACGGATCATACACCGACCTACGACATCAACGTCGACACGTACGACGGCGTGGTGACGCTCTTCGGCGTCGTCGATTCCGCCGAAGCGAAGGAGGCCGTGACGGCCGAGGCCCGCTCCGTTCCCGGCGTGACGAAGATCAGGAACGAGCTGCAGGTGGTCTCTCCCGGCGACGAGGCGGCGGTCGCGGAGAGCGACGAAGTCGTCCACGACGCGATCCTCAAGCGGCTGGCCGCCCGTAGACAGCTCGACGACGCGAGGATCGGAGTCGACGTGAAGAGCGGCGTGGCCCGGCTCTCGGGAAGAGTGACGAGTCAGAGCGACCGGCTCACCGCGCTGACGGTCACGCGGACGACCCGCGGCGTCCGCCGACTGGTCGACGAGCTCGCGATCACGCGCTGATCAGCCGAGGATGACGCGCAGCTCGTGGGTCGCGCCGTCGTCTTCGAGCGCGATCCGACCCGCAGGATCCGGTGTCGCCTTCCCGTCGAGCTCCATCGCCGCGACTCCGCGGCTCACGCCGAGCGGGTTCTCGACGCAGATCCGATAGCGCGCGCTGCGGTAGTGGAACCAGATCTCGAATCCGGGCCAACCCGTCGGGATGCACGGATCGATCTCGAGCTCGCGCCCCCGCAGGCGGAAGCCGAGGATCCACTCGATGCCCGCGCGGTAGAGCCAGGCGGCGGAGCCCGTGTACCAGGTCCAGCCGCCCCGGCCGACGTGGGGAGCTACGGAGTAGACGTCCGCCGCGACCACGTACGGCTCGACCTTGTAGCGCCGGACGTCGGCGCGTGTGGCGCCGTGCGTGATCGGATTCAACAGCGAGAGCAGCGAGACGGCCTTGTCGCCGTCGCCGAGCATGGCGAACGCGATCACTGACCAGATCGCGGCGTGCGTGTACTGGCCGCCGTTCTCTCGAATCCCCGGCGGATAGCCCTTGATGTACCCGGGATCGAGGGGCGTCTCGTCGAAGGGCGGGGTGAACAGCCGGGCGAGCCGGTTCGGCCGATCGATCAGCTGCTCGTCCACCGCCGCCATCGCGCGCGCAGCGCGCAGCGGATCCGCCGCCCCGGAGATCACGCTCCACGACTGTGCGATCGCGTCGATCCGACACTCCGCGCTGTCGGAGGAGCCCAACGGCGTGCCGTCGTCGAAGTATCCGCGCCGGTACCACGCGCCGTCCCAGCCGTCCGCCTCGAGCGCGACGAGGACCGACGCGGCGTGCGTGCGCCAGCGCGCGGCGCGCCCGGTCTCCCCGCGTGCATCCGCGAGCGGGACGAACCGCGAGAGCGCGTCGTGCAGGAACCAGCCCAGCCAGACGCTCTCGCCGCCGCCCGCCGCGCCCACGCGGTTCATTCCGTCGTTCCAGTCGCCGCCGCCGATCAGCGGCAGTCCGTGCGCGCCGACCCCGAGGCTCTCGTCGAGTGCGCGTGCGCAGTGCTCGAACAACGTGCCGCTCTCACCGGACGTCGTGGGCTCGAAGAAGGCATCGTGCTCGTCGCCGTGCAGCGCTCGGCCGTTCAGGAACGGGACGACCTCGTCGAGCACGCCATCGTCGCCGGTCGCCGAAACGTACTGCGCGACCGAACACGCCAGCCAGCCGCGATCGTCCGAGATGCGCGTGCGCACGCCCTGGCCGGCGCGCGGCAGCCACCAGTGCTGAACGTCTCCCTCGAGGAACTGGCGCGAAGCGGCGCGGAGCAGATGCTCGCGCGTGAGCTCGGGACGGGCCGTCACGAGCGCCATTCCATCCTGGAGCTGATCGCGGAATCCGTAGGCGCCGCTGGCCTGATAGAACCCCGACCGCGCCCACACGCGACAGGCGAGCGTCTGGTACAGAAGCCAGCGGTTCAGCAGGAGATCGAGCGCGCGATCGGGTGTCCGGACCTCGACCGTCCCGAGCGTCTCGTCCCAGTGTCGGGCCACGCGCTCGAGAAGCGTGTCGACGTCGATTCCTCGATGGCGCGCGATCGCCGCGCGCGCGGCCGGCGCCGAATCCGCCTGTCCGAGCGTGAAGACGAATTCGACCGAGGCATTCGCGCGCAGCTCGACGGAGGTCAGCAGTGCGCCACAGGGATCGAGTCCGGCGCCGACCCGGTTCGAGAGCGTGCTGCGGCCGACGAGCGCGGCCGGCGCGGCCAGCGTGCCATTGCGCCCGAGGAACTCGCGGCGATCGCCCGTCCAGGACGTCTGGCGTCCGCCGAGATCCGCGAACGCGACGCGCCCGCCGAACTCCACGCTCCACGGGTTTCGCGCGAAGAGCGCGCGGGACTCGAGATCGAGCTCGGTCTCGACGTGCGCCGCGCTCCCGCCGCGCGAGACGCCGAGCACCCACTCGACGTATGCGATCACCGAGAGGTGCCGCGTGCGGCCCGAGAGGTTGCGGAGCGAGAGCCGCGAGACCTTGAGTGCCTCGTCGAGCGGGACGGTCATGAGCAGGTCGAGCGCGATGCCGTGCGACGTGTGCTCGAAGCGCGAGTAGCCCTGTCCGTGCCGGATCGAGTAGGGCGCCGAGGCATCGCGGATCGGTCGCGCGGTCGGGCCCCACAGCTCGCCGGTCTCGTCGTCGCGCACGTACAGGATCTCGCCCGGCCGATCGCTGACCGGATCGTTCGACCACGGCGTGAGCTGGTTCTCGCGGCTGTTCTCCGACCACGTCGAGCCGCTGCCGTCGGCCGAGACCTGAAAGCCGAACGCGGGATTCGCGACGACGTTCGTCCACGGCGCGGGCGTCCACTGTCCGGGCCCGAGCGTGATCACGTACTCCCGTCCGTCCGCGCCGAATCCGCCGAGTCCGTTCCAGAACTCGAGCTCCTCGCGGGGCGCCGGAGTCGGGCTCCGTTCCGTCGTGATCGAGGCCGGAGCGCGCCGCGATGCCGATGGCTCGCGGTCCGGGAGACGCGCGAGCTGCTCGCCGAGACCTCCGCGCCGGCTCACCAGCACGGCCCGTGCGACGGACTGCAGCAGCCCGTGCGTCTCGGCCGAGATCAGATCGGCGCGCAGGGCGAACACGCCGCCGAGCGTGACGTCGCCGCCGATCTTCGGCCGCGACTGACTGATCCGGACCAGGGTCTCGAGCGAGACCTGCAGGTCCTGAACGTACGAGTGGGCGCGTTCGTTCAGGACCACGAGATCGACGGAGAGCTGCTTGGAGCGCCAGTACTCGTGCGCGCGCAGCAGCTCGCGCACGATCTCGAGATCCGCGGCCTCGTCGATCCGCACCAGGACGATCGGCAGATCGCCCGAGATTCCCACTGCCCAGAGCGCGCGGGGCGTTCCCGCGCCGCGCGCGATCACGCCCGACGGCGGCCGCAGGCTCGGATCGGCGTAGAGCACGTGGCTCGCGAGCCGTTGGAAGAGATTCGCTTCGTCCGGGTCGATCGCGAGGTGTCGCAGCTGCACCTGCGCCTGCGTCCAGGCCAGCATCGACAGGCGTTCGAACGCGGCCGGTTCCCGGTGCCGGTCGACGAGCTCCAACACCTCCGCGCGCGACGAGCCGACCAGCGTCCAGAACGCCACGCGCACCGTCGCGCCCGGCGGAATCCGCAATCGGCGGCGCAGCGCGAATACGGGATCGAGAACCGTGCCCACGGTGCCGGACAGCGCGCGAGCTTGATGCATGGAGATCGCCGTGCGCAGATCGCGTCCGCGGCCAATGAAGCGCGCGCGGTCGGTCTCGAGCTCGAGTCGTCCGACGACCTCGCCCTCGGGAACCAGCAGGTGTGCCGCCCAGATCTCGGGCTCGTCGGGCGAGCGGCGCCTTCGCGTCGCCAGGATCGCGCCGACGGCCGGGTCGAACTCCGTCTGCACGAACAGCTTCGAGAAGGCCGGGTGGGCGGCATCCGCGGTCGCGGGAGCGAGCACGAGCTCGGCGTACGAGGTGACCTCGATCTCGCGCGTGCGCTTCCCCGTGTTCGTGAGCGAGATGCGCCG
>CAZMKX010000117.1:0-8614 GCA_964566375.1 uncultured Myxococcales bacterium | reverse complement strand
TGTGGATCGCGGCGGCCAGAATGCCCTGGCTCATGATGCCAGGGACGATCGCGCCAGGCAGCCCCTCCTTCTTCGCCTGCTCGTGGTCCGTGAAGCGACCGAACGTCATCTTCGTAGCGTGCGTGAAGCGGCGCACGCGCTCCATGCTCACGTCCACTGCGATCTCGAGCTCCTCGCCGAACTCCACTTCCTCGAAGCGTCGCACCGCCATCTTCAACTCTTCTGCGGCTCGCGCACGACCATCCGCCAGTCCACCACCGATGCGACCTCCCCTGCCGGGTTCGTGAAGGTCATGCGGTGGACCAGGAACAGCATCGTGCCGCTCCGGCCCGTCTTCTCGTAGACGTCGTGGATCTCGCTGCGCCCGATCAGAGGCTCTCCCGGCCGGATCGGCGCACGCGCCTCGACCCGTTTGCCTGCGTCGAACCCGACCCCGCGGCGCAGCACCGGGAGCAACGCCTCGGGGAACACCCGGCCACCGGTGAACTGCGCGGTCACGGTGCGCGGCGCTTGGAAGTCGGCGTGCGAGGGCTCGGTGAAGCGCGGATCGGTCTCGCCGCAGGCCAGCGCGAACTCGATCGCGGCCTCCTTCGAGATCACGAACTCCTTCTCGTCGAACTGCTTGCCGACCCACTCTGCCTTGAGCTTGTCGATGTCGATGGACACTCGCTTCCTCCCCGGGCCGTGCGGAGCCCGCCGCGGGGCGCTCAGGCGCGCTCGAGAATGTGGATCGCGCACACCGATCCCGCTCCCATCATGTGCGCCATGCCGATGCGCGCGCCCGCCACCTGGCGCGCGCCCGATTCACCGCGAAGCTGCTGGGTCACGTCCCAGATCTGGGCGAGCCCGGTCGGCCCGCCCGGATGTCCGCGCCCGATCAGCCCGCCGTCGGTGGAGAACGGGATCCGCCCGCCCAGCGCGGTCGCTCCTTCCTCCACGAGCTTGTCGCCCTCGCCATCCGCGCACACCCCGAGCAGCTCGTAGTACATGAGCTCTTCGATCGGAAAGGCGTCGTGAACGTGGACGAGGTCGAGATCCTCGGGTCCCACCCCTGCCTCTTCGTAGGCGAGGCGCGAGGTGCTGCGGGTCAGCTCGGCCGGGCCGACGACGGCGCCGAGGAAGACATGGCCCTCCGTGTACTCCTCGGAGCGAAGCTGACTCGCGGCGACGCGGACGAGCGGTCGTCCGCGCGACAGCCTGCGCGCCGTCCGCCTGTTCGCCACGATCGCGCAAGCCGCGCCTCCGCCCGCGCCGCAGGCCATCATCGCGGTGTGCGGATAAGCCACCATCGGGGAAGCGAGCACCTGCTCGGGCGTGACCTCGGCGTCGGCGCGGCGCTGCGCGAAGGGGTTGGCGCGCGCGTGGTTCCAGTTCTTGGCCGCGATCCTGGCGAAGGTCTCGACCCGGGTCCCGTACTCGTGCATGCGCCGCACGGCCCACATCGCGAAGAACGCGGCGGGCAGAATCGTCTGGTCGATCGTCACTCGCCCCCCGCCGCCGAAGCGCGGGCCGCGTCGGAGCATGTCGTCGAAGCCGAGCGCCATCGCGACGTCGCACGCTCCGCCGGCCACGGCTTGCACCGCCTCGCGGAAGGCGGAGGAGCCCGTCGCCGACGCGTTCTCGACGTGCACGACGGGCACTCCCGTGAGCCCGAAGTCCTTGGCGTAGGTCACGCCCTCGAGCATGGCTCCGCCGATGTACCCGTTGTAGAGCGCGCCGACCTCGCGGAAGGCGATGCCCGCGTCCTCGAGCGCCGCCTGGCCGGCGGTGAATGCCATGTCGCGCAGCGGAGGCGCCTCCTTGCAGAAGGCGTGCATCCCGACGCCGATCACGTAGACATCGCGGTTCACGCGGAGACCTCCTCGACCGGCACGAACTGGAAGCTGCAGAGCTCGTTGCCCTTTTCATCCTTCGCGAGCGGCAGCACGGCGAGACGCATGGGCATGCCGATCCGCCAATCGCCCATGCGGCCGGCGATTCGTGCCTGGATCCGAACGCCCTCCGGAAGGTCGATCTGGCCGACGCCGTGCCCACCGTCCGCGGCCTCCTCGAGCACACCCATTCTGGGCATCTTGATGAAGGTCCACGAGTACAGAACGCCCGTCGGCGACAGCTCGCGATCCTCGACCGGCGTCGAGGTGATCGGGCACAGCTTGCGCCGCGGGAAGAAGCTCGTCCTCGCCTCGGGGCTGTAGGATCCGAGCAGGCGCGGCACTTCGCTCGGGTCATCGGGAATGCGGAAGTAGCCTGGCTCGACCGGGATTCGCGACACGCCGGGGGCTCCTACGAGGTCCGCGGCCAGCCTAGCACGTCCCGTTTCCGATCGTACGATCCGGTTTCAGATCAGACGTTCCGCGACGGGAATTCCGCACCGGGCTCGTGTTAGGCTCCGAGCTCGAGCAAGAAGGAGATCCCGATGGCGGCGCCCTTGCAGACGTGGAAGATCGGCGACGTGACGATCACGCGCGTGGTCGAGATCGTGACGCCGGCGCCCCCGACGATGTTGTTTCCCGAGGCGACCGAGGAGAGCCTCGCCCCCTTGCTCGGCTGGCTGCGCCCGCACTTCATCGACGACGAGGGACGGATGCTGCTCAGCATCCACGCCTTCGCGATCCGGTCGGGCGACACGCGGATCATCGTCGACACCTGCCTCGGCAACGGCAAGGACCGGCCGATCCCCGGCTGGGGCGATTTGCAGACCGCGTTTCTCTCGGACCTCGAGCGTGCGGGCTTCGCGCGCGAGTCGGTCGATCGCGTGCTCTGCACGCACCTGCACTTCGACCACGTCGGCTGGAACACGATGAAGGAGAACGGGCGCTGGGTGCCGACCTTCCCTCGCGCCCGCTACCTCGTCGCCGAGCAGGAATGGAGCTACTGGAAGGATGCGGACGATCCCTACGCGCCGCAGGCCAAGCAGGACTCCATCCTGCCGATCTTCGAGGCGGGTCTGGTCGATCTCGTGGGACCGGAGCTCGAGATCACGCCGGAGATCCGCCTGATCCCGACCCCCGGTCACACGCCCGGCCACGTCAGTGTGCTGATCAGCTCGCGCGGCTACCAGGCCGTGATCACCGGCGACATGATCCACCACCCGCTCCAGATGGCGCGTCCCGAGTGGAAGGACAGCGCGGACGTCCAGAGCCAGCGCGCCCACGCGACGCGCGTCGCGTTCCTGGAGCGCTTCGCCGACCGACCCGTGCTGGTGCTCGGCACGCACTTCGCCTCGCCGACCGGCGGCCACATCGTGCGCGACGGGAAGACCTTCCGCTTCGTCGTCTGAGGGCAGAGCGCCTTCAGCTCAGAGCTCCCTCCACCGCGTAGCGGGTGATCTCGTCTTCGTCGAGGCCGAGCAGCTCGGCGAGCACTCGCTGCGTGTGCTCGCCGAGGCAGGGGCCGGGGCCTCGCAGCCGCGCGGGTGTGCGCGAGAAGCGGGTCACGGGTCCGTCGTAGGGCGTCGGACCCATCACGGAGTGGTCGAGCTTCACGAAGAACTCGCGGGCCTCGAGCCAGGGATCGGCGTACAGGTCCGATGGCCAGAGCACCGCATGGCCGGGCACGCCGACGGCGCGCAGTGCTGCCGCGGCCTCGAACGGATCGCGCGCCGCGCACCACGCCGACAGAGCGCGTTCGAGCAAGTCGCGCTGCGCGAGCCGCGCGTCGAGCGCCTCCAGCGCCGCGGCATCGAAGCGCGCCAGCTCCGGGACGGCCGCGTGCAGCGCGCGCCACTGCGCAGGGCTCTCGACGCCGATCGCCACGAAACGACGCGGCACCGCGGAGGCGAAGACCCAGTGCGGGCAGGCGAAGGCGGATCGGAGCCCGGAAGGTCCCGCGACGCGGCCGGTCGCGGCCGCCTCGAGCACGAGCGGCTCGATGAAGTGAATGGCCGCCTCGACCTGCGAGAGGTCGATGTGCTGGCCTCGCCCGGTGCGCAGGCGATGGCGCAGCGCGGCCGCCAGCGCCGCGAGTCCGAAGCGCGGCGCGATGAAGTCCGTGTACGCGCCCCACGGTCCGCAGGGGAACCGATCCGGCCAGCCCGTGATCGAGACGATTCCCGCCAGCGCCGCGCCCTGATTGCCAAAGCCGCCGTAGCGCGCCTCCGGCCCGCTCTGGCCGCGCAAGCACGTGCTCAACATCACCAGCTCGGGTCGCGCGCTCGAGAGGCTCGCGTAGTCCAACCCGAGCTTGTGCATGGTGCCGGGCGTGAAGCTCTCGACGACCACGTCAGCCCAGTCCGCGAGGCGGCGCGCGAGCACCCGTCCGCCATCGGTCGCGTAGTCGAGCGCGAGCCCGAGCTTCGAGCTGTTGAAGTTCGCCATGAACTGGGCGCGGTCGTAGCCGGGCTTGCCATCCTTGAACGGGGGCAGGAGGCGGAGCACGTCGGGGCGGCTGGCCGACTCCACGTGCACCACCGTCGCGCCGTGGTCCGCGAGCGCCTTGCTGATCAGCGGTCCGACGCCGACCCAGGCGAAGTCCGCGACCTTCAGACCCGCGAAGACCGAGTCGCGCGTCGGACCGCGCTCGCTGCGCACGGCGCGCGCGCGCGTTCCGGCGCGCGGCCGCCGGAGCAGCGGCTGCGCCTCGCCCAGCGCGGGAGCGCCCCGCTCGTAGCGGATCGGGGTCGCCGCCAGCCGCGCGAAAGGCCCAGCGTGCGCGACGCCTCCGACCTTCGTCCAGTACCCGCGCGCCGCGAGCTGCGGGTCGCGCCGCAACGCCTCGACCGTGTAGATCGGCGCGAGGACGATCTCGTTCTCGACCGCGAACTGCTGGACCTCGAGCTGCGTGCGCTGCCGCACGAAGCCGAGCAGCACCTGGAGCGCGCGCTCGACCTGATCCTGCTCGAGCTTCTTCGCCAGCACGTCGCCGACCCAGTTCTGCCAGTCGATGCCGCGGAGCGGGTCGGGGACCGCGCCGGCCGATTCCGCCCAGCGCATCATGCGGTGCAGAGTGCGCCAGCCGATGCGCGGGAGCCCGAAGCCCACGAACGCCAGCCCGTCGGCGCACTCGAGCACGACCGGAAGCACCAGACCGGGCAGGATCTCCGGCGGCGGGTCGCCGCGGAACTCACAGGTTCCCGGCGGATTGGTGCCGTGATTGGGCGGGAAGCCCGTCGCGTTCATCAGAGTCCAGACCATCGCGGCCTGCGTGGAGACGTCGAGATGCTGGCCCAGGCCGCTGTGCTCGCGCTCGCAGAGCGCGACGATTGCGTCGGCGGCGGCCTGCGCCCCGGCGTGGAGATCGGCCTGCGGGAAGCCCACCGGGATGGGCGGGCGGTCCGGGTCTCCCTGGAGCGCGACCAGTCCCCCGGCCGCCTGGAGTGTGAGGTCCGTTGCCGGCACGTCGCCCGCGGCGAGCCCGAACGGCGACACCGAGACGTGTATAAGGTCGGAATGGCGCGCTTGCACGTCGGCGGGCGCGAGTCCGAGCGCCGCGCGCTCGACGGAGCCGAGTGCCTCGATCAGCACGTCTGCGCTCGCCAGCAACCGCTCGAGCTGGTCGCGTCCGCCCGACGTCCCGAGATCGATCACCACGCTGCGCTTGCCGCGCGCGTACGCGGCCCACCACAGCGAACGGCCCTCGGCGTCGAAGGGCGGCAGGCGCCGCGCGGCCGCCCCGGCGGGCGGCTCGACGCGCAGCACCTCGGCCCCGAGGTCGGCGAGGATGCGCCCGGCGAGCTCACAGCCCTCCGGCCCGAGATCCACTACTCGGACCCCGGCGAGCGCGGCGTCCGACATCGAGCCCCTCCTTGCGCCGGCGCTCAGACCGGCTCGAACAGCGGAATCGACAGCTCCTCGTGGTCTTCCCAGCGGACCCGGACCCACTGGCCGATGTGCAGCTCGTGCGCGGGGTCCTTCACACCGACAACGTTCGACATCATGCGGAAGCCCTCGTGGAGGTCGATCCAGGCGACGGCGTACGGCGCGAGCGCGCGGAAGAACGGGTGATAGGTCTGCCGCACCACGCTGAAGCTGTAGATCGTCCCGACGCCGCCCGAGGTCTCCCAGGTCAGGTCCCGCGAGAGGCAGTGCGTGCAGTGCGCGCGCGGGTAGAACACGACGCCCGAGCAGGCGGCGCAGCGCTGGTAGCGAAGCTCGTGCGCGCGCGTGGCCTCCCAGAACGGCCGCGTGTCCGGCTCGCGCAGGCTGGGCAGTGGTCGCACCTTCGGGTGCTCGCTCATGCCGCGTTCCTCCCCAGCACGACCGTACCGGCGCAGTGGCGGCTGCCGAGCATGCCGCCGTTTCCGTGGGCGACGGCGATCCGCGCGCCTTCGACCTGCGCGGTCGACTCGCCGCGCAGCTGCCGCGCCGCCTCGATCAAGAGGAAGATCCCGCGCATGCCCGGGTGGTTCGACGAGAGCCCGCCGCCGTCGGTGTTCAGCGCCGGGCCGGAGCGGTTGTCGTAGCGCAGGCGTCCACCCTGCACCCACGCTCCGCCCTCGCCCTTCTTGCAGAACCCCAGATCCTCGAGAATCGTGAGCACGGTGATCGAGAACGAGTCGTAGATCATGCAGACGTCGACGTCCGCGGGTCGGATCCCCGCCTCCTCGAACGCGCGCGGACCCGATTGCGCAGCGGCGCTGATCGTCAGGTCTCCGCCGTTCTCGGGGTACTTCGTCGCCTCACCGGCGCCCAGGATCCAGACCGGCGGCTTGCGCGTGTTGCGCGCCACGTCGGCGGAGGCGATCACCACGGCGCCGCCGCCGTCGGAGATCATGCAGCACTCGAGCAGCCGCAGCGGGTCGGCGATCATGCGCGAGGCCAGCACGTCGGCGGTGGTGAGCTCGCGGATGTCCGCGAACTCGAGGTCTTTCATCGCCTGCACCGCCTGCGGGTTGCGCATCGCGTGGTAGCGCGTGGCGATCGGGATCTCGGCGAGCTGCTCGGCCGTCGTGCCGTATTGATGCATGTGTCGGGCGGCGACCAGCGCGTAGTTCGCGATCAGCGTCATGCCCCAGGGAGATTCCATGTTCTCGGCCGGGCCGGGCCCGCCACCGCCCATCCCGCCGACCCCGATCGCGCGCGCATTGCTGTGCGCCGTCGAGCCGTAGGTGAGCAGCGCGACGCGCGCCCGGCCCGCGGCGATCTGGCGCAGCGCGTGCGCGGCGTGGAGCTCGTAGGAGCTGCCGCCGACCATCGTGGTGTCGATCACATCCGGCCGGAGTCCGAAGTACTCGGCCATCGACAGACCCGCCATCATCCCGGCTTCGCCCGCGTCGAAGAGCGCGTCGACGTCCGACCAAGACAGCCCCGCGTCCTCGAGCGCGCGCGCGGCGCACTCGGCCTTGATCTGCAGCGGACTCCGCTTTCCCTCGACGTCCCGCGACGGGTACTCGTGGATTCCGACGATCGCCGCCTGTCTCAGTGACTTTGCCACTCTGCTCGGTTCCTTCCTCTGCTCTCGACGCTGACTCAGCTCGTGCGTGCCTCGACCCAGGCACCGATCCGGGCGATGGCCTCGCGGCCCTCCGGCAGCATCGGCGCGAACGCCTGGAACACGTGCACCATCTCGGGCCACACCTCGAGTTCGACTTCCACCCCGGCTGCCCGCGCCCGCGCCGCCAGGCGGGTCGCGTCGTCGAGCAGCGTCTCGGCGTCGCCCACCTGTAGCAAGAGCGGCGGGAGGCCGCGGAGATCCGCATGGAGCGGCGAGGCGAGCGGGTGCCGCGCGTCGGTCGCGCCCAGATAGAGTCGAGCCATGCTCGAGAGCCCATCGCGGGCGACCATCGGATCCACATCCGCTCGGGTGCGCATCGACTCGCCGAGCCCCTCGAGATCGACCCACGGCGACAGGCAGACCCCCGCAGCCGGAACCGGGCCGCCGGCATCGCGCAGCGCGACGAGCGCGGCCACGGTGAGCCCGCCGCCAGCCGAGTCGCCGGCGATCACGGTGCGGGCGGGGTCGGCGCCCTGCGCGATCAGCCAGCGGTACGCTCGGGTCGCGTCCTCGACCGCAGCGGGGAACGGGTGCTCCGGCGCCAGGCGGTAGTCGAGCGCGAGCACGCGGCAGGCGCCCGCGCGTCCGATCCCGTCGATCAGCCCCGCATGGGTGTCCACGGAGCCGATCACATAGCCGCCGCCGTGCAGATAGAGCACCGTGCGCTCTTCCGAGGCCGCGGGAGCGCGGAACCAACACGCCGCGACGCCTCCGGCATCGACGCGCTCGAGCTTCGGTCCGCCGCCGGCCGGAACGTCCGGTTCGCCTGCGCGAAGTTCTCGCGCATGGTCGCGACCTGCGCCCGCATCGTCTCGAAGCTGGCGGGCCGGGGCCGGTTGCGCCGCAGCAAGCCGATCAGCTTCGCGTTCTCGGGGCTGGCCACGACCTTCGACCCTACCTCCGGCGCGCGCGCGCTGTCAACGCGCGCGACGTACGATCGGGAGCGTTGTTGTATGATCCGAGCCGGACGTCCCACCGACCGGATCTGGGGAGGAACGAGCATGGCGAGCGCGCAGGCACAGGCACAGGTTGATCCCTTGTTCACTCAGGAATTCCGCGATCACCCGGAGAGTGTGATCGCGCGATTCCGCCGCGAGGACCCGATCCACTGGGTGCCCGAGATCGGGGTCTGGATCGCGACGCGCTACGACGACGTGCGCGCGCTGTTCAGCGAGCCGCGCGC
>CAZMKX010000116.1:0-8637 GCA_964566375.1 uncultured Myxococcales bacterium | reverse complement strand
AGGTGCACGTCCTGCTCCCAGGTGAAGCCGAGCCCGCCGTGGATCTGGATCGCCTCCGCCGCGATGTGCAGGAACGCGTCCGCGGCCTGCGCCTTCGCCAGCGACGCGACCGCGCGAAGCTCGTCGGGCTTCTCGTCCGCGGCCTCGGCCGCGTAGTACGCAGAAGAGCGCGCGAGCTCGAGCGCGAGCAGCATGTCGGCGCACTTGTGCTTGATCGCCTGGAACGAGCCGATCGGCCGGCCGAACTGCACGCGCGTCTTGGCGTACTCGACGGTCATGTCGAGCAGGCGCTGCGCGCCGCCGACCATCTCGTTCGCGAGCGCGGTGGCAGCGAGTGCGAGCGTCCTCTCGAGCGCGGGCGCGGCACCGCCGATCTCGCCCAGCGGCTCCGCGCGAGCGCCCGTGAAGCGGAGCCGGGCGAGCTTGCGCGTCGGGTCGAGCGCGTCGAGCGGCCTTCGCTCGAGGCCTTCCGCGTTCGCGCCCAGCGTGAACAGTGTCACGCCGTCGGCACCGCGCGAGCCGGGCGCTCGCCCCGCGACGACGACGAGACCCGCGCTGCAGCCGTCGAGCACGAGCGACTTCTCGCCGTGGAGCGTGAAGCCGTCGCCGGATCGACGCGCCTCGAGCGCGATGCCCGACACATCCCAGTGTCCGCCCGGCTCGGCGAGCGCGAGCGTCGCGATCGACTCGCCCGAGGCGATCCCGGGCAGCAGCGCCTTCTTCTGCGCCTCGCTCCCGGCGTTCAGGATCGCGTTCGCCGCCAGCACGGCCGACGCGAAGTACGGCCCGCAGTAGAGCGCGCGGCCCATCTCTTCCAGCACGATGCCGAGCTCCACGCTGCCGAAGCCCTGTCCGCCGTAGGCTTCGGGAATCTGCACGCCGGGAAGCGCGAGCTCCTGCGAGAGCTGCTTCCAGACCGCGGGCTCGTGGCCCTCGGGCGTCTCCATGAGCCGGCGCGCCTCGCCGATCGGCGACGTGGTCTCGAGGAACCGCCGCACGACGCGGCGGAGCTCCTCCTGCTCCTCGCTGAAGCTGAAACGCATGGAAGATCCTCTGCGCCATTCTCCGCGAAGCGGCGGCGGAATGCGACCGGATCGCCGAGCCCGTAGACTGCGGACCGGACCAGGACGGGCGCGACGATGGTTGAAACGAGGACGATCCCGCTCGACGATCTCACGTTCACCGTCGACGTCGCCGGACCCGCCGGCGCGCCGACGGTCTTGCTGCTCCACGGCTTTCCCGAGACGCGGCACATGTGGCGCCACGCGGTCGCTGCCCTGGCGCGCGCGGGCTATCGCGCCGTCGCACCCGACCAGCGCGGCTACTCGCCCGGTGCGCGGCCCGGGCACGGCGACGCATACACGACGGATCACCTCGTCGGCGACGCGTTGGCGTTGATGGATGCGCTCGGCTCGCCGCGCTTTCACCTCGTCGGCCACGACTGGGGCGGTCAGATCGCCTGGCTGCTCGCCGCGTCTCACGCACACCGCGTGCAGTCCCTCTGCGTGCTCTCGCGCCCGCATCCCGCTGCATTCGCGCGCGCGATGCAGGAAGACCCCGCGCAGGCCGGACGATCGGGTCACCATCGCGCGTTTCGCGAGCCGGATGCGATCGAGCGCATGCGCGCGGCAGGGCTCGCGCCCTTGCGGGTCGCGCTCGAGCGCCAGGGCGTGCCCGCCGCTCGAGCCGACGTCTACATCCGCGCGCTGCTGGAGCGCGGCGCGATCGAAGGCGCGATGAGCTGGTATCGACACGGCGCGCTCGCAGGTGGCTCGGTTCCGCTCATCGAAGTTCCAACGCTCTATGTCTGGGGCACGGCCGACGCGACCGTCGGAAGGAGAGCGGCTGAGCTCACGTCCGAGCATGTCCGTGCGCCGTTCCGCTTCGTCGCGGTGGAGAACGCGGGGCACTTCCTGGTCGATCAGTTCCCCGAGCAGACGTCGGCGCTGCTGCTCGAGCACGTGCAGGCGAACCGCTAGGGTCAGGTCCTCGGGGAGTCGTTCGACGTCATGCGACTCGCGCTCGTCTCGGACATGCACGGGAATTCCGCGGCGGTGGACGCCGTGGTCGCTCACGTCGCGGCGACGGGCGGTGCCGACCGTTGGTGGGTGCTCGGGGACATCGTCGCGCTGGGCTACGATCCGGTCGGCGTTCTCGAGCGATTGACGACGCTCCCGAACGTCGAGTTCCTCGCGGGCAACACCGAACGCTATGTGCTCACGGGCGAGCGACCGTATCCGAAGCCCGCGGACGTGATCGCGGACCCGTCTCTCCTGCCGCGCTTCGTCGAGTGCGAGTCCAGCTTCTCGTGGACCCGGGGAGTGCTGACGCAGGCCGGCTGGCTCGATTGGCTCCGCCGGGTTCCCGCACGGCTCGGGTGCACGCTCCCCGATGGAACGCGCGTTCTCGGGGTGCACGCGAGCCCGGGCTCCGACGACGGGCCCGGAATCGACCCGCACATCTCCGATGCGGAGCTCGGCGGGCTGCTCCGGGGCTGCAACGCCGACGTCGTTCTCGGCGGTCACACGCACACCTACACCGACCGGCTCGTCGGCGGGACGCGCGCCGTGAACCTCGGATGTGTCAGCAACTCGAATCGGCCCGATCGCAAGGCGTCCTTCGTGGTGATCGATGCGACCGCCGCCGGCTACGAGGTCGAGCACCACCTCGTCGACTACGACCACCTGCTCGTGCTCGACGCCATCCGCTCCGTCGCGCATCCGACCCCTCGCTACCTGTCGCAGTTCCACGCCATCGCGCGCTGACGTCTCGTCCCGGTCGCGATTGCGCGATTCGCACCGGGGCCGCGCTTCGACGAGAATGCTCGGATGGGAACGACGAAGCTCGCGATTCGCGACCTGCGGCTGACGCGCGTGCTCTACGTCGACGCCGCGATCGAGCCGTCGGCAACCGGGCTCACCGCCGAGGAAGTTCGTGGAGTCGCGTGGGGTGAGCCGCTCTGGGCGGAAGGGGACAAGGTGCGGGTCGCGGCTTGCGCGTGGGTCATCGAGGGACGCGGACACACGATCGCGATCGACCCGCTGGGCAACGCCGACGAGATCCTGCACGAGCCGGCGAGTGCGGCGGCGCACCAGAGCGCCGTACGGAGCGCGTTCCGAGCCGCGGGAATCGATCCGGACGCGGTCGACACGGTGCTGCTCTCGCACATCGAGAGCATGGGAATGAGCGCGGTGCGGGACTCGGGCAAGGGCGCAGGCTGGCGGCCGTTCTTTCCGAACAGCCGCATCCTGATGAGCGAGGCGGCACGAGGCGCCTTCCCCGAGCCGGCGTGCGCCGATCTCGTGAAAGAGGGATTCGCGTCGCTCTTCGCGCAGCGGCTCGTCGACACGTTCCGAGACGGAGAGTGGATCGTCGACGGACTGCGCGCCGAGTGGACCGGTGCGCACAATCCAGGGCACACGGTCTTCCACGTCGGCACGCCGACGGAGCTCTCGTTCGTCGGCCATCTGGCCGTCAGCCCTCTGCACCTGGCCACCGGACCCTGCATGCCGCAGCACCCGGAGCCCGAGCGCGCGTGGAAGCTTCTGCGGGCCCTGGCCGCGGACGGTCGCGTTCTGGCCGGGCCGTTGTGGCCTTCGCCCGGCGCCGGCCGCTGGACCGGCGGCGCCTTCGTGGCCCTCGATCGATAGGCCCGGCGGAAGCGATCCCGGGTTGACGCTGCGGTCGGGTCGCTAGCCTTCACGCGTCCATGCAGGTTCTCCTCCTCGACCTCGACGAGACCCTCTATCCGCGCGGAAACGGCGTGCTCGACCGGATCGACGCGCGCATCAACGCCTACATGCGCGACAGGATCGGAATACCCGGGGATCAGGTCGACGCCGTGCGAAACCGGCTTCGCGACGAGCACGGGACGACGATGCGCGGGCTCCAGGCTCACTACGACGTGGACGTGGAGGACTACCTGGGCATCGTGCATCGCGTGGATCTGTCCGACTTGCTCAGGCCGGCGCCGGAGCTGCGCGGGCTCCTGCAGCGCTTGCCCGGCCGCAAGGCGGTCTTCACGAATGCGCCGCAGCACCACGCGGATCAGGTGCTGCGCCTGCTCGACCTCGCCGACGCCTTCGAGACGGTGCTCACGCTCGAAGATCTCGCCTTGCTGCCGAAGCCCGACCCGCGCGCCTATGCTGCGGCGACGACGCGCCTCGGTGTGCGCGCCGCCGACTGTGTCTTCGTCGACGACACGCGGGCCAATCTGATCGGAGCGCGACGCAGCGGAATGCGGACCGTCTGGCTCGCGCCCGCGCCCACGCTCGACGACGAGGTCCACCACGTGATCACCGGGCTCCACGAGCTCGAGCACGTGCTGCGCGATCCGCCGCGCAAGCGTTAGCACGTAGCCGGGCCGTTTCTC
Organism: uncultured Myxococcales bacterium; assembly: GCA_964566375.1. Classification (GTDB taxonomy): domain Bacteria; phylum Myxococcota_A; class UBA9160; order SZUA-336; family SZUA-336; genus VGRW01. The sequence continues at coordinate 4,265 of CAZMKX010000116.1, read as the reverse complement.
ATCGGTCCAGGGCACGCAGAAGAGTGCGGGGCGTGCTCCTAGGCCGTCGCGAGGAGCCACCAAACGGCCAGCGCGCCGCGCACGAGCCACGCCCACGTGCGAATCCAGTTCGATGCGACGAGCGACGCATGCGCGTATGTGTCCCAGCCCCGGGCGAGGATCGCGTGCTGCGGTACCTGCAACAGGAACGTCGCGAGCCAGATCACGAACACGAGCGCGAGCCCGGCGACGGTGCTCCAGCGGGAGATCCCGGGTGGGGTCAGGACCGCGAGCGCCATGGCCAGGGCGAGCTCGAGTACCATGAGCGGCACCACCAGGATCGTGATCCGGGCCGAATGCGACGCTTCGTAGGCGGGGAACTCGGCCGTTCCCACCTTCGCGAACAAGGGATAGTGGACCTGCTGGATGGTCAGGATCAGACCGACCAGGATCAGCGTGACGACCGCGTTGCCGACGATCAGCGCGTGCATTCCCTGCTCGACATCGGAGTCACTGGATTCACCAAGCGATCGGCTTGCCCGCCCAGTCGAGAAAGCTCCCGCTATCCTCGGACGTGAGCGATCGCATGACCTCGATGAGCTTCAGCGCAGCGTCGCGCGGCGCGAACAATCGCTCCGGCGCGAGGCCGCGCGTGAAGGGCGCCGACAGCTCGGTCGCGACCGTTCCGGGATGCAGCGCTACGCAGGTCACGTTCGGCGCGCGCCGACGGAGCTCGATCGCAAGCGTGCGCGTGAACATGTTCTGTGCCGCTTTCGATGCGCGGTAGCCGTACCAGCCGCCGCTCCGGTTGTCCTCGATGCTGCCGACCCGCGCGGAGATGTTCGCGAGGACCGCGGCCTCGCTCTGCCGAAGCAAGAACAGGAAGTGCTTCGCGACCAGCAGCGGTCCGAAGGCATTCACTTCGAAGCTGCGCCGCAGGCGGTCGGGATCGACATCGTCCAGCCGCTTCTCGGGCCGCAGCCCGCCGCCGTGCAGCACTCCCGCGCAGTTCACGAGCCAGTCGACGCGCGGAACCGTTTCGCTGATTCGCTTGGCCGCAGAAGCGATCGAGGCCTCCTCGACAACGTCGATCTGCTCGCACACGAGCCGCGTTCCGAATCGGACGCTCAACTCAGCAAGTCCGGTGCTCTCGACAGGCTGCCGCGCCGTCGCAAGCACACGACCGGTGTCAGGCCTCTCGAGCAGCGCGGAGACCAAGGCGAGCCCGAGCCCGCGGCTCGCCCCCTGCACGACGATGATGCGTCCGTCGCTGTTCATCACGAAGCTCCTGGCTCGCTCTGAAACGGGCTACCGGACGAGCGAACCCGCCCGAGCCCGACGGCGAGACCTCGCGCGCTCGCGCAGCGGAGCCGCGATCTTGCTCTCGCCCCTCATGGAACTCCCGCGCGGCTTCCGACCATCGGCTCATCGCGCGATCGCGGGTCCCAGTCCCTGCAAGCCGTCGGCGGCGCGCGTCACCAAAGGAAGCCCATCGGGTAGCGGTTACGGCGTGAGCGATGGCATTCCCGGGCAGCCGCCGCTGCCGACGAGCTCGCCGACCCACTTCAGTGTCGGTCGACGAGCTCCGAGCCGAGCATCAGGATCTGTGGACCTGAACGGCTTGCGCGGTCGCAGCCTCCTCTTCGGTCTGCGCTTGAATCAAGCCGTGCTCGAAACGCTCCCGCAGGTACACATAGGCCCCGGCCACGGCGATGAAGGCGACCGCGCAGCCGAACGCGAGCAGGTTCGGGTCATTCATGGCGGTCCTCCTTGCCGATCAGGAGGGAGCCCGCCGCGAGAATCGACGGAACCCACAACCCGACGTAGATCCCTCGCTCTCGGTCCCCGGTGAAGAAAAGGGAGACCGACATCAGGAAGGACAGGCCGGCGGCAAGCAGAAAGAGCGCCTTCGCCCGGCTGATTCCGGGAATGACGTCCTGATTGACGATCGCTCTCGACCGTCCTCGCGATCCCGAACCTCGGTTTTCACTGAGTGGCTGCATGCGTTGACTCCTCGTCGTGTGCATGCCGTCACCCTCGCCCGCTCGTCGATTTTGTCAAGATTTTTTCTATACAAACCTGGATACCTTCGCGCGAATCGATCCGCTGGTTGGTTGATAAATGGCTGAATTGATTTGAAAATGCGCCGATTCGGGCGCCCCGAGGAAGCCAGAAAAAATCTAGACGATATGGTCTGCGGCGCGGCCGCCGAGACGCACGGCGGACGGCAGTGCTTGCCTACGGGGCCGCGGTCGCAGGCAACGGCTGCGGATACTCGAGCTGAAGTGCGACGAACTCCGCGGTCGCGGAGCCGTAGTGCGCGCGAATGTCCGCGAGCGCGAAGTCGAGATCCGTCGTTCGGGGTGAGCCGGCTTGGGGAAGCGCGAGCGTGCGATCGACGGCCTCCCGACTCGTCACGACACGCAGCCCGTAGCGCGTCGTCACGGAGGGCGCACGACCGAGTGGGACCGGCGTCGAGCGCCACGTGCGCGCCAGCGCGTCGGCGACGAGTGCGAGCGAAGCTTCATCCACGCCGTCCGCGACCGGAATTCCGACGCGCTCGTGCGTCCAGACCGAGGCGAAGTTCCGAGCGGCGGTCCAGACGTTCCCCGCGCGGAGCGAGAACGCCGCCGAGTCGTGCGACGGACTCCAGCGGTCGACACCCAGCGTCGCAGCCACCGCGAGCGCGCGCTCTCGTCCCGCGATTCGCTCGATCAACGCGAGCGAGGCGGGGATCGAGGCAGAGACGCCCGAGGTCGAGATCACCGACCCGTCGTCCACCCAGCGGCGATTCTGCAGCCAGCGCACGTTCGGAAACTGGTCGGCCAGCGCGGCGCGCGAGAACCAGTGGGCCGTCGCTTCGTGCCCGTCGAGGATGCCCGCGTGCGCGAGAACCCACGCCCCGTCGCAGATCGACACGATCGTCGCCCCTTTCTTCGCCTGCTCGCGCAGCCACGCGAGAAGCGCCGGCGCTTCCGGATTCATCACCGCCGGCACGATCACGACGCCGGCTCCGCCCGGATGCCGCTCGTCGAATCCCGCAATCGTCTCGCCGACCTCGATCACGAGCCCCGGATGCAGCTCGACCGGCCCCGCGCGAAGCGAGACCGCGACGACCTGGGCGACACCGGAGCGCGACAGCACGTTGAACGGCACCAGGAAGTCGGTGGTCTCGCTGCCGTCATTGCTCGCGACCACCGCCACGAGCGGCTTGGCGGCTCGCGCGGTCTGGGCGAGCCCGAAGAGCGCGCCCAGGGCGAATGCGATCGTACAGATACGCCAGCTCATGCACCGAGTATTTGCCGGCTCGGTCTGGCGGCCAGGACATTCACCCCACGGTTGCTGCCTTTCCGTAGCGGGCGGCGACGAGCCGGTGGGCGCGCGCGGGACGCGCGCCCGTGTAGCAATCAGCCCCAGGCTGTGGTGTGTCGGCGCACGGATCCGGGCAAAACCGAGGCGTTCGCCCTCGCCTCAGGGGCACGGCGTTTGCACGGCGTTCAATTTCAAGAAGAGAGGAGTTCCTTCATGCCCCAGACCAGCGCGCTCCCCACGCCGGTGCCGCAGAAGACCGAACACTTCGATGTGCTGATCGTCGGCGCCGGAATTTCCGGGGTGGGCGGCGCGTATCACCTGACGAAGCAGTGCCCCGACAAGCGCTTCGTGGTGCTCGAGGCCCTCGAGAGCTTCGGCGGGACGTGGCTGATGCACCGGTACCCGGGCATCCGCTCCGACAGCGACCTGTACACGTTCGGCTACCGCTTCAAGCCGTGGACCGGCGCGCCGATCGCGACCGCCGAGGAGATCCGGCGCTACATGGGGGACGTGATCGCCGAGAACGACCTCGGCAAGCACATCCGCTACAAGCACAAGATCACCTCGGCGTCGTGGTCGAGCGCGGACAACCGGTGGACGATCGAGGCCACGCGTACCGACACCGGCGAGCGCCTGCGCTTCACGACGAACTTCCTCTGGATGTGTCAGGGCTACTACCGGCACGCGGAGGGCTACACGCCGCAGTGGAAGGGCATGAAGGACTTCCGCGGCAAGATCGTCCACCCGCAGACCTGGCCGGAGGACCTCGACTACGAGGACAAGGAGGTTCTCGTGATCGGCTCGGGCGCGACGGCGGCGACGCTGGTGCCTGCGATCGCCGGCAAGACGCGGCACACGACGATGCTGCAGCGCTCGCCGACCTACTTCATTCCAGCGCCGAACATGAACGAGCTCGCCGACATGCTGCGCGCGCTCGAGATCGACGAGACGTGGATCCACGAGATCGTGCGCCG
>CAZMKX010000115.1:0-8651 GCA_964566375.1 uncultured Myxococcales bacterium | reverse complement strand
GGCGCGACGCAGATCCGTGTCAGCCTGGCGGACGGGCGGCAGCTCGACGCGACGCTCGTCGGCGGCGACCCGACGAGCGACCTGGCGGTCGTGCGGGTGCACGCCGACCGTCCCCTGCCCGCACCGAAGCTCGGGGACTCCGACGCGGTGATGATCGGCGAGACCGTCGTCGCGATCGGGAATCCGTTCGGCCTGAATCACACGGTGACCACCGGCGTGCTCTCGGCGGTGAACCGCTCGATCCGCGGGGACGGCCGCGAGTACCACGGCTTCCTGCAGACCGACGCGAGCATCAACCCGGGAAACTCGGGCGGCCCGCTGCTCAACCTGGACGGCGAGGTGATCGGCATCAACACCGCGATCCTCGGCAACGCCCAGGGGATCGGCTTCGCGATCCCGATCAACCGCGCGCGCCGCATCGTCGACGACCTGATCCGCCACGGCGAGGTCGTCCCGGCCTGGCTCGGCATATCGCTTCAGGAGCTCACGCCGCAGCTTCGCGAAGCGCTCGGAGCCGGGGACGCGGCGGGGGTGCTGATCTCGAACGTCTACGAGGACACGCCGGCGTCGAGCGCGAACGTCCGGCGCGGCGACGTTCTGCTGGCGATCGACGGCGCGAAGGTGGCCTCGCGCCGCGACTTCTACGAGATCGCGCGCAGCCTGACGGTCGGCCAGCGGACGGTGCTCGCGCTGGACCGCGCCGGCGAGCGGATGAAGGTCGAGCTCGAGGCCGAGAAGTTCCCCGAATCCCGGGCCGATGAGCTTGCCCAGGTCCTGCTCGGGCTGGAGCTCGCGGAACGCAGCGCGGCCCTCGCGAAGCGGTACGGCGTGCAAGCGCAGCGAGGCCTCTTCGTGACGCGCGTCGTGTCGCACAGTGCAGCGGCCGAGCGTGGCCTGCGGCCGGGCGACCTGGTTCTACAGATCGGTCCGGACCGGGTCGACGACCGCGCGGCCCTCCGGCGGGCGATTCCGAAGATTCTCGGGCAGGACGGCGTCGTAGTCGTGGTACAACGCGGCCGACAGTACGGCAGCGTGATGCTCGAGCTCTGGTGACACCGAACCAAAACTCTCAGGGAGAAGAATCGATGCCTCGAATCTCCGTTCTGCGACGCCTCGCGCTGGGTGCGGTCGCGCTGGGCGCGCTGGCCGTCCCGCTCTACGCGTCGAACGTCCGCGCCGACCTGGGCAAGCCCTTCTGGACGGAAGGGGAACCCGGCGACGCGTCGGCCCGGCCGGACTCGTTCGCGGACCTCGCCGAGAACGTCTCGCCGGCGGTCGTGAACATCAAGGTCGAGCGCAAGCAGACCATGCGCGGCGGCCCCGAGGAGCTCTTCGAGGAGTTCTTCGGTCAGAAGAAGCCGGGTGAGCCGGGCAAGAAACCCGAGCCGAGACAGTTCCGCGTGCCGTCCACCGGCTCCGGCTTCGTGGTTTCCCCCGACGGCCTGATCGTCACGAACAACCACGTCGTCGAGGGTGCCGAGAAGATGGTGGCGGTCTTCGAGGACGGAACCGAGCTCGAGGCGAAGACGGTCGGCCGCGACCCGAAGACGGACCTGGCGCTGATCAAGGTCGAGTCCGCCAAGCCTTTGCTCGCGGTTCCGCTCGGCGACTCCGAGAGCCTGCGCGTCGGCAGCTGGGTGATGGCGATCGGCAATCCCTTCGGCCTCGACCACACCGTGACGGTCGGGATCCTCTCCGCGAAGGGCCGCTCGAGCTTCGGTGGCGAGCAGATCGCGGGACCGTACGACGACTTCCTGCAGACCGACGCGAGCATCAATCCCGGCAACTCGGGCGGGCCCCTGATCGACATGAAGGGCCGCGTCGTCGGCATCAACACGGCGATCGCCGCCAACGGTCAGGGCATCGGCTTCGCGATCCCGATCAACATGGCGAAGAGCCTGCTTCCGCAGCTGCTCGAGACGGGCTCCGTGACGCGTGGCTGGCTGGGCGTGCAGATCCAGCGCGTGACCCCCGCGCTCGCCAAGACGTTCAAGATCGACGACTCGACCGGCGCCCTGGTCGGCCAGGTCTTCGAGAACAGCCCCGCGTCGAAGGCGAAGCTCGAGCGCGGCGACGTGATCACGAAGTTCAACGGCAAGGCGATCAAGGAGTACGACGACCTGCCGCGCATCGTGGCCTCGACGCCTCCGGGCACCGCAGTCGAGGTCGACATCCTGCGCGACGGCAAGGCGAAGAAGCTGACCGCCACGCTCGAGAAGATGAAGGACGAGGAGATCCAGCCGGCGAGCGACGAAGAGTCCTCGGACATGAACTGGGGCTTCGAGGTGCAGGCGCTGAACGACGAGATCGCGGGGCAGCTCGGCCTGTCCGCCGGCGCGAAGGGCGTCGTCGTCTCGGCGGTCGAGCCCGACTCGGCGGCGGCGCGCGCGGGCCTGCGCCGCGGCGACGTCGTGATCGAGGCGAACCGGATCGAGATCGGGAATCCCAAGCAGCTGAAGGACGCTCTGGCGAAGAGCGAGGAGTCGGCGGTGCTGCTCGTGCAGCGCGGCGACGGGACGCTCTATCTCGCGATCGAGCGGGAGAGCTGAGCGCCTCGGGACGTCCGGAGTGAAGCGAGGCCGCGGCGGTCGGAGACCGCCGCGGCCTTCGTCTTTCTCAGCGTACGCTCAGTCCCGCCCAGCGCTTCAGCTCGCGGCGGGCGATCACCATCTTGTGTACCTCGTCCGGGCCGTCGGCGATGCGCAGAGAGCGTCCGTTGCGCCACATCGCCGCCACCGGCGTGTCGTCCGAGACGCCGAGCGAACCCATGGTCTGGATCGAACGGTCGCACACGTTCATCAGCAGGTTCGCCGCGATCACCTTGATCATCGAGATCTCCTGCGCGGCCTCCTTCTTGCCCACCGTGTCCATCTTCCACGCGGTGTAGAGCGTGAAGAGTCGCGCCTGGTCGATCTCCATCTTCGACGTCGCGATGAAATCCTGGACGAACTGCTTCGTGCCCAGCGGCTCGCCGCCGACCTTCCGCACCGCCGCGTAGTCGACCATGATCTCGTACGCGCGCTGCGCTCCGCCGATGCAACGCATGCAGTGGTGCACGCGCCCGGGCCCCAGCCGCGCCTGCGCGATCGCGAAGCCGGCGCCCTCGGGGCCGAGCCGGTTCGCGACGGGAACGCGGCAGTCCTCGTAGCGGATCTCGCAGTGACCGCCGCCACCGGTGTGGCCCATCACCGAAACCGCGCGCACGATGTTGAAGCCCGGCGTCGACGTCGGCACCAGGATCATGCTGGCGCGCTGGTGCGGCGGAGCCGACGGATCCGTCACCGCCATCACGATCGCGAACTCGGAGCCGATCGCGCCCGACGTAAACCACTTGTGGCCGTTCAGCACGTAGTCGTCGCCGTCGCGCTTGGCGAGCGTCGTGAGCTGCGTCGGGTCGGCGCTCGAGACCTCGGGCTCGGTCATCGAGAAGCAGGAGCGGATCTTCCCGTCGAGCAGCGGCTGGAGGAATCGCTTCTTCTGCGCCTCGTTCCCGAACTCGGCGAGGATCTCCATGTTGCCGGTGTCCGGCGCGGCGCAGTTGAAGATGCGCGAGGCCATCGCGCTCCGTCCCATGATCTCGGCGAGCGGCGCATACTCCAGGTTCGTGAGGCCCGCGCCGTGCTCCTCGTCGGGCAGGAACAGGTTCCACAGCCCGATCGACTTCGCCTTCGCCTGCAGCTCCTTCACGATCTCGGGCATGTGGTGCTCGTTGCCCGAGGCTTCGATCTGCTCCACGGCCAGCCGCTCGTTGGGATAGACGTTCTCGTCCATGAAGCGCTCGAGCTGGCGCTGGATCTCCTTGACCTTCTCACTCGGCTCGAAGTCCATGACGTGACCCTTCTTCAGTCGTTTGCGCGATGCTACCGCGAATCAATCGCCGCTGTACTTCGGCGGGCGCTTCTCCAGGAAGGCGCGCACGCCCTCGCGGAAGTCACCGCTCTGCGACGCCAGGATCTGGTTCCGGTCTTCCATCGCGATCGCCGCCTCGAGGGTCGGCGCGTCGACGCTCCAATTCAGACAGTCCTTGGTCAGACGCACGCCGACCGGCGAATTGCGCAGGATCGCCTCGGCCATCTCGCGGCCCGCCTTCTCGAGGTCGGCGTCGGGGACGACGCGCGACACGAGACCGGTGGCGAGCGCGCGCGGCGCCTCGATGAAGTTGCCGGTGAGCAAAAGCTCCGAGGCGACCGACACGCCGACCAGCCGCGGCAGGAAGTACGACGCGCCGATGTCGCAGGCGCCGAGCCCGATGCGGATGAACGCCGCATTCATCCGCGCGCTCTCCCCCGCGATGCGGATGTCGCTCGCGAGCGCCAGCGCGAAGCCGCCGCCCGCGGCGGCGCCGTGCACGAGCGAGATGAACGGCTGCGCGACCCGACGCATCTTGATGACGAGCTCCGCGATCTTGTGCTGGCCGCGCAGGCTCGCCGAGATGCTCGGGCGGACCGTGGCGCCGCTTCCCGCCTGCTCGCGCAGGTCGAGCCCGGCACAGAAGCCGCGGCCCGCCCCGCGCAGGATGACCAGCCGCGCGTCGGTGTCGTCGTGGAGCGCGTCGAGGAAGGCGTGCAGCTCGTCCACGAGCTTCGGGCTCATGGCGTTGAGCGCCTGCGGCCGGTTCAGCGTGCACCAGACCAGGCCGCCCGGCTCGCGGCTCACCAGAAGCGTCTCGTAGGCGTCGGACATCGCGTTCGTCTCCCTGTCTCTCTGGATTTGCGTTCGGTCAGGTGCGATCGAAGAGCACGCCCGGATTCAGGACCCAGGCGGGATCGAGCGCGGTCTTCGCGGCGCGGAGAGCCCGCGCGAACCCCTCCGGCCGTTCCCGGTCGTACCACGTCCGGTGATCGCGGCCCACGGCGTGGTGGTGCGTGATGGTGCCGCCCTCCGCGACGAGGATCTCGCCCGAGACGCGCTTCACCTCGTCCCAGAGCTCGAGCTCGGCTCCGCGGCGCGCGGGCGCGAGCATCGAGTAGTACGGAGCGGGCCCGTCCGGGTACACGTGGGTGAAGCGGCAGGTGATCGAGCCCGCGCCGCACATGCGCACGAGCGTGTCGCCGACCTCGCGCATCAGCCGCGCGTGCATGCGCTCGAAGCGATCCCACGTGATCGCGGTCTCGAAGGTCTCGCAGAACACGCCGATCGAGACCAGCGCGTCGCGCACGTAGGGCATGCCGATGAAGGCGTTGCGCCAGGCGCCGGCTGCGCCCTCGCGCGTGACTCCCGCGTCGCTGCGCGTGCGGACCGCGTCGTCGGGCACGATGCCGCCGTGATCGCGGCAGAGCTCGACCGCGCGCGCCATCCAGGCGTCGAGCGCGTGATCGGCGGACTCGAAGCCGAGCACGAGGATCGACTCGCCGTTCTCGGCGCCCGCCGAATTGGCTGCCTCGCCCGGATCGAGCACGCGGCAGTTCGCGGGCTCGAGCCCCGACTGCGCGAGCGCCCGCACCGCCGCGACGGCGGACGCGAACCCGGCGAAGCGCACGCTCGCGTTCGAGCGCAGCGTCGGACGGTCCTGGAGCCGCATCCAGGCCTCGGTGATGATCCCGAGCGTCCCCTCCGAGCCGGTGAAGAAGCGGTCCGGCGACGGCCCGGCTCCGGAGCCCGGCAGGCGCGGAGTCGCGATCACACCGGTCGGTGTCACCACGCGCAGCGCCTCGACGAACTCGTCGATGTGGGTGTAGCGCGTGGCGAAGTGCCCGCCGCTCCGCGTGGCGATCCAGCCGCCGAGCGAGCTGAACTCGAAGGACTGCGGGAAGTGCCGCAGCGTGAGCCCGTGCGGCCGGAGCTGCGACTCGAGCGCCGGGCCCAGCACGCCGGCCTGGACGCGCGCCGCGCGCGAGGCGCGATCGACCTCGAGCACGCGGCCCATCCGGCCGAGATCGAGCGTGACGACACCGCGGTGATCGCCCGCGAAGCCGGTCTCGACGCCGCCGACCACGCTCGAGCCGCCCCCGAACGGCACCGCGGCGAGCCGCTCGCGCGCGCAGAACTCGAGCACCTCGGCGACCTGCGTCTCGTTCTCGGGAAACGCGACCCAGTCGGGCGGCGTGCCGAACTCGCGGCGCAGCGTGCGCACGATGTCGCGGTACCCCTGCCCGTGCGCGTGGCGCGCGCGCTCCCACGGGTCGTCGGACAGCACCGCGGCCAGCCCGGCAGGCGCTCGAACCCGCGGCGGGCGAAGCGCGAGCTCTTCGATGCGCGGGTACGGAACCGGCGCGAGATCCGCGCGTCCGAAGCGCTCGCCGAGGCTTCGCGCGAGCCGGCCGCGCGCCTCCTCGTCGGGCCCCTCGTCCTCGTAGCCCCAGCCCCAGAACTTCAGTCGCTTCACCGGGCCATTATGGACGTGCAGCCGGGCTGCGGCCATCGCGCTAGTCTTCGCGGCAATGGGGATTCTCGAGCGCACGGTTCAGTGGCTGCGAGCCGGGCTGGCGCTCGTGCTTCTGCCCGCGAACATCCTCTTCTGGAGCGCGGTGGTCCTGATCTACGGGCTCTTCGGCGCGACGCCGCGCAGCGCGCACCGCTGCTACCAGAACTTCGGGCGAACCTGCCTGTGGATCGGCGGCACTCGCGTCGAGCGACACGGCCTCGAGAACCTCGTCCCCGGACAGGCCTACGTCGTGGTGTCGAATCACGAGAGCAATTGGGATCCGCCGACGGTGCTCGCCTCGCTCCCGCAGCTCGTGATCCGCTTCGTGCTGAAGACGCAGCTGCTCCGCGTGCCGTTGCTCGGCACCGCCTTGCGTCGCACCGGCAACATCGCGGTGGAGCGCACGAAGACCGGCGCCGACGTGAAGCGCCTGCAGTCGGGAATGTCCGAGCGCGACCCGGACGTGTCGATCCTGTTCTTCGCCGAAGGCAACCGCTCGCGCGACGGCGCGTACGGAAAGTTCAAGATGGGCGCCTTCGCGACCGCGCTCGACTTCAAGCTGCCGATCCTGCCGATCGCCGTCGCGGGCACGTTCCGGATCTGGCGCCCGGGCACGGCCTGGGTGCGCAGCGGCCCGGTGGTGCTCGAGGTCGGCGAGCCGATCGCCGTCGAGGGGCTCGACGCGGAGGCGCGCGGCGAGCTGCGCGATCGCACCCACGCCGTGGTCGCCGAGCTGCGCCGGAAAGCGCGCGCGCGCCTGCGCGCCCACGGTGTGGACCCGGGCGGGATCGACTGAAGTAGAATGCCGCGATGGAAGTCCGCTCCGTCCGCCTTCCCGGTATCCACGGCCTTCACCTGCACGCGCTCGAGTGGAGCGCGGAGGGGACGCCGCTTCTGTTCCTGCACGGCTTCTCGAACGACGCACACGTCTGGGACGAGATCGCCCCCGTCATCGCGCCGCACTACCGGGTGATCGCGCTCGACCAGCGCGGGCACGGCGACTCCGACCGCGATCCCGAGGGCCGCTACGACCACGAGACGATGGCGCGCGACGTGAACGCGGCGCTCGAGTCACTCGGAATCGGACGCGTGGTGATCGTCGGGCACTCGATGGGCGGGCGCGTGGCGATGCGTTTCGCGGGGCTCTTTCCGGAGAAGCTCGCGGGCCTGGTCGTGGTCGACTCGGCGCCCGACCTCGACGCGCGGGGGACGACGCGAATCAGCCTCGACGTGAAGCAGCAGGACTGGTCCTTCGCGAGCGTGGCCGAGTACGAGCGCGTGCTGCAGCGGCAGTACGCCGCGACCCGGCCGGAGCTCCTCGCGAAGCTCGCGGTGCACTGGACGCGGCGACGCGACGACGGGCGCTACGAGCTGAAGCTCGATCCCGGCTTCATGAAGGCGCGCGAGGGCGTCTCGGCCGAGACCGCGAAGGCCTGGTCGGAGCAGGAGGCGAAGCACCTGTGGGCCGCGCTCGCGGCGCTGCCCTGCCCGGCGCTGGTCGTGCGCGGCGCGGCGTCCGACGTGATGTCGGCCGAGGTCGCCGACAAGATGGTCGACGACGTGATTCCGAACGCGAAGCTCGAGACAATCGGGCGCGCCGGCCACTCGGTGATGCTCGACAACCCCGAGGCCTTCGAGAAGGCGCTCACGGCGTTCGTGCTGGGGGACTGACCGGCTCCGCCAGCGATGGCGTCCCGGACACCGACGCATGCTCGTACAGGATGCGGCGGACCTCCTCGATCACGGCCGGGTTGCCCTGCGCGGAGTGGCCCGAGCGGACGATCTTCTCCGACTCGACCCCCTCGAGGTGCGCGCTCGCGTAGGTGACGACGCCGTCGCTCGCGATGTCGAGCGCTTCGTCGCCGTTCACGGCGATGATCGAGTTCGCCGCGATTCCGGGCGCGATCGGCAGCGCGGCGAGCGTCTGGATGAAGTCGCTCGACGGCGCCATGTTGTCGATGCTCGATGGCAGCTTGTCGAACGAGCGGAGCGCCATCGCGCCCTGGTTGAGCGTGACGACCTCGAGCACGCGGCCGGTGAGCTCGCTCGGCAGCGACACGAACGACCCCACGAGCCGTCCGAGCGTCATGCCCGCGAGGTAGCTGCCGCGGTGCGGCGTGCAGACGAAGATCACGCGCTTCACGAAGGGCTCCGGCGAGAAGAATGCCGAGCGGCGCAGGACGTCGCGTGTCTCGGCGTCCATGCGCAGCTCGTCGATCGTGCGATCCGTGGTGAGCTTCCAGAAGCGGTCACCGCTCTCCACGGCCGTGAGCTTGGTGAGCAGCCC
>CAZMKX010000114.1:0-8655 GCA_964566375.1 uncultured Myxococcales bacterium | reverse complement strand
CCTGGTTCTTGCCGGTCTGGTACTCGCGTCCGCTCGAGATCCAGATCGCCTGGCCTTTCACGCTCGAGAAGAGCTCCCACCAGCGCAGCCGCTCCGGGTCGGCGCGCAGGCCGCTCGCGGCCTCCCAGATCGCGATCGCGTTCGCCTTCGACGTGAGGCCGCCGACGCGACCGTCGCGCGCCCAACACCAGACGCGGTTCAGGCTCCAGGCCAGGTCCTCGAGCGGGTCTCCCAGGTGCGCCATCTCCCAATCGAGGATGCCCCGCACGTTCCCTTCCGCGTCGTACAGGAAGTTCCCGGTGCGGTAGTCGCCGTGGACGACGTGCACGCGCGCGGGCGCGGCCGGGGGATTGCGGCGCAGCCAGCGGATCGCGGCGCGGATGATCGGCTGGGGCGAGAGCTCGTCCTCGTCGATCACGCCGGTCCAGTAGTCGAGCTCGCGGCGCCAGGCGTCCTCGCGCGCGACGGCCTTCAGGACACCGGTCAGCCCGAGCTTCTCGGGGTCGGCCTGCGCGATCGCGCCGAGGATCGACCACTTCTGCTGCGCGAGCTTCTCGTGATGCTGCGCATACGGAGCGCCGAGGATGTTCGACGGCGACGCGTCGAAGCCCGCGAGCTCCTCCATCACGAAGAACGGGTAGTCGAGGTGGCTCACGTCGTCTTCGAGCCAGAGCGCCTCGGGAACGGGGACGGCGGTGCCGTGGAATGCGCGATAGGCGGCGAACTCGCTCGCGCGATCGGTCTCGATCAGGCTGCCGGGAGGATCCCGGCGCAGGATCAGCTTGCGGTCGACGAGCCGTCCGCCGTCGCGGTAGCGCAGGCGGAAGCGGTACGTCTCGCGCGACGCGCCGCCGTGGATCCGATCGACGTCCAGTGTCTCGACGTCCGTCGCGTGCGGGAGCCGCAGCTTGACGTACGCGGCGATTCTCGGGGCTAGCTCGTGCACGAGCGCGATTCTGGCACAACTCGCGTCAGGCGCGCTCTCGCAGCGGTCCCTGGATCGCGAGCGTGATGCCCGGCTGTTGGATGCTCACGAAGAGCGTCCGACCGTCCGGCGCGAGGCATACGCCGGTGAGCTCCGAGTCCGAGTAGCGGTTGCGCGCGATCGTCGAGATTCCGCCGCGCGGATCCACGCGCACCAGACCGTCGCCGCCGCCGCCGTCCTCGCAGACGAAGAGGTCGCCCCACGGTGCGACCACCAGGTTGTCGGGAAAGCGCAGTCCCGACGTCTCGTCCGTCTCGACGAAGAGCTCGAGCGTTCCGGGGCGCGCGGATTCGCCGTTCCGCCCCTCGCGCTCGCTGGGCACGTAGCGGAAGATCTGCCCGCGTCCCGCGGCTCCGCCCGAGGTACACGTGAAGAAGATCCCGGAGGACGTCGCGAAGATCCCCTCTCCGCGCGAGAAGATCGCAGCGCGCTTCTCCGCGTGGCCCCGCACACGCAGGTCGTCGAGCGGCGAGTCGACACCCTCGAGTGTCACCCAGTCGGCCGGCAGCGCGCGCGCCTTCGGAAACGGCGGCAGGTCCCGGCGGTTTCGCGTGTCGGTGTGACCGTCGCGCAGACGCAGTGCCTGGAGCTTCCCGCCCTCGGCGAGCTTCCCGGGCACGTCCGGCAGGAAGCGGTAGAAGAGCGATTCGCCGCGGTCTTCGGTCAGGTAGACGACGCCGCTCGCGCCGTCGACGACGGCGCCTTCGTGGTTCATGCGGCCCATCTCGGGAATCGGACGCGCTTGCACGAGGTCGGGCGACGAAGTCGCCGGAACCTCGAAGACGAATCCGTGATCGCGCGCGAGCGGCCCGCCCGCGCGATCCGTGCACTCCTCGCAGGTGAGCCACGAGCCCCACGGCGTCGCGCCTCCCGCGCAGTTTCGGATCGTGCCGCCGAGCGAGAGCCAGCTCGCCTCGACCGCGCCCGTCGCGGGATCGAGCACGAGCGTGGTCGTGCCGCCGAGCTGCGGAATTCCGCCGGGGCCGACGTCGTAGAAGCGGTCGAGCGCGACCTTGCCGATCCGCTCGAACGACGGGCCGAATGCGCTCGTCTTGCGGTGATCGCGCGTCTGCTCGTGGTTGCGGACCAGAATCACCCGGCCGCGCGGTCCCCTGAACGCGCCCATTCCGTCCGGGCAGCCGGGCATGAGCAGGCCGTCGTTCATCTCGTCGCCGGTTCGCGCGATCACGCGGTACGAGAAGCCCGGCGCGAGCGCGAGCAGCCCCGCGGGATCGTCCACCAGGCTCTCGCTCGCGCGCGATCGCCGCGGCAGTCCGAGCAGCGCGAGGCTCGCCCAGCTGGCGGTGCGCAGGAACTCGCGGCGATTCGTCTTCACCGATCTCGCTTTCGGCGCCGTCAGCGCCGCGCTGAAGGTTCCAGGCGGACCGTCCGCAGGGCGTGGGGCGGAACGTCGAAGGCAACCTCGTTCGCGGCGCGCTCGAGCGCAAGCTCCTCGGCGTTCTCGTCGAGCCGAACGGCTTGCGCGGACTCGAGCGCGAAGTGCGTGCGCAAGCGTGCGCGGAGCGGCGCATCCGTCGGATTCAGCACGCGTACGATCAGGCCATCGCCGCTCTCCGCGGGCTTGAGCGCCGAAAGCACGAGCGCGCGCGGCTCGAGCGCGAGCTGGGCGGCGCCTTCGGGCGCGAGAGGCGCTCCGCCGACGGTCACGGCCTGCAGCGGAAGCTCGGCCTCGCGCGCGCGCGAAGCCACGCTCGGCTCGTCCGCGGCGTCGAGCAGCCAGAGCTCCGCGTCGTACGCGCCGGGCAGCTGCGCGCCGGGCACCGGGAGCTCGGGGCCGGCCGGCAGCGGGCGCGTGCGCAGATCGCCGCGCGAAAGCCAGCCGATCGCGCGGAGCAGCGTGATCGCGATCGCGCCGTCGGGCCGGACCTCGGCTTCGGGAAGACCGGGCGCGACGACCGCCAGGCCGTTCGCGCTGACGAATCCCTGCTGTGGAAACGTCGCCGGAGGCGGGTGCACCCACCCGGTCGCGTCCGGCTTCGCGGTCGCGCGGCGGCCGACGTCGAACGTCGTCGCGGCCAGAAAGGAGTCGCACGCCGCGCCGGTCGGGAAGACCAGGCGGAGCCGGTGGTCCCCGGCGTCGTTCTCGACGCGTACGCGCAGACGCACTCCTGGCTCGCCGGGCGCGACGCGCGCGCAGATCTCGACGCGCACACGCGCGCGCTCCTCGACGCGGCGCGCGCGATCGGCGTCGATCCGCGCGGGGACCGACAAGGTTCGCGAGACCCGCAGCTCCCCGATCCCGTTCGGGTGCAGGCTCCGCGCGATCTCGACGCTTTCCAGTGTCGCGGCGTGGTCGACGACCGGATCGGCGTCGTAGCTGTCACCGCGGTCGCACTCGTCCTCGAGCGCGCAGAGCCCGCGCCAGACGCGCGCGCCGGAGCGAAGCTCGAGCGTTCCGTCGGCGTCCGCGCGCACCTCCAGGTCGCCGCAGACGAGCTCGCGACCGGCGTCGCGCGCATCGCAGACCTGCTCTGCGCGCGTCAGCCGTACACGCCGCCAGCCGAACGCGGGCACCTCGCCGACCACGAGCTCGAGGTCGCGCGCGACGCTGCGCGGCGCGATCAGGAAGCGTCCGTTCGGATCACCGGCGACGATTCGCGCCGGCACCCCGTCGGCCTCGAAGCCCGTCTCGCCGTGCGGCGGCAGCAGCCAGGGGTGGAAGAACGGGCCGTCCGCGCGCGACTGCAGGCCCGGCCACGGATCGAGCGGAAAACGCACGACTCCCGAGCGCGAATGAGGCGAAGGATTCCAGACCGCGAGCTCGATCGCATCGCCGGCGGGTGTCGTGCGCGCCGTCCCGTGACCGGAGAGCCGCTCCAGGGCGCGCAGCGTGGTCTCGCGCGCGAGCTCCGCGCAGCCGTCGTAGCGCGCCTGCATCTGCGCGTGCACCGCGTCGATCGAGCAGCCGCCGATCGAGTCGTGCGCCTGGTTGCGCAGGAGCCGCCGCCACGCCGCGCGCAGGGCCGGGCGCTCGTCCGAAAGACCGTGAAGCCGCGCGAGCGCGGCGAGCGGCTCGGCGAAGCGCTCGAGCGCCGTCTCGCAGGCGCGGTTGCGCAGCTTCAAGGGAAGCCGCGCCGACCATACACCGGGCAGTAACGGGCCGGCGCAGCCGCCGACCAGCTCACCGCGGTGCTCGGGCAGGCTCCCGGCGACGTCCGCGACGAAGTCGTCGAGCAGCGCGCGCTCGACCGCCCACCCGGTAAGCCTGGCGAGCGCGCTCGCAATCGCGGCGGCGTCCTCGCACGGAGGGGCGTGGTCGAAGCCGTTCATCAGCAGGACGCGACCGTTCTGCGCCCGCGCAACCAGGTCGGCGGCCTGGTGCGCGATCTTCGACGCCGCCGTCTCCGGATCTCGCGCGACGTTGCCGGCGTTCCCGTAGCTGCGGGCGAGATGACACGCCAGCACGCCGCTTCCGTCGGGAGCGCGCCAGGAGTACTCGGCCGGGAAGTCGCGCAGCGCGCCCGGATTCCCGCGCCAGTACACGAATGCCCGAAGCCCGAAGCCCGCGAAGAGCTGCGGGAACTGCGCCGGATGTCCGAACGAGTCCGGCGTGTAGGCGACCTCCGAGAGCGCGCCGAACGCCGCACCGACGCGACGACCCTCGAGCAGATTGCGCACGTGCGCCTCGCCGGACGGGAGCAGCGAGTCGGGCTGCACGTACCACGGGCCGATCGCGATGCGACCGTCGCGCACGGCGTCCTCGAGCTGCTTGCGGCGCCCGGGCCGGACGGCGAGGTAGTCCTCGAGCACGATCGTCTGCCCGTCGAGCAGGAAGCGGTAGCCCGGATCGGCGGCGCACAGCTCGAGCACGCGGTCGATCGTGTCGACGAGCCGCGCGCGGAAGGACTCGAAGGTCCGGTACCACTCGCGGTCCCAGTGCGTGTGCGAGACGAGGAAGGCCTTCACGAGCGTCGAGTATACGCCCGCTCCGGCTGCGGCTCCCGGCTGCGGCTCCGACGCAGTGCGGTGTAGGACTCCGTGCCGGGCCGGCTCGGGTATCCTCCCCCCGTGCCGCCGCTCGCAAGACTGCTGCTGCTCGCCGGCCTGGTGCTGATCGCGCTGGGCGTCGTCGCCTGGCTCGCGCCCGGCCTGTCCTGGCTGGGACGCCTGCCGGGCGACGTGCGCATCGAGCGCGGAAGCTGGCGGATCTACCTGCCGATCTCGACCTCGCTCCTGCTCTCGGTTCTGCTCTCGCTCGCGCTCTGGCTGGTCGCGAGGCTCCGCTAAAGCCGGGCCCCGCGATACTCGATGCGTGTCGGCATGCGGATCTGCATCCTGACGCTCGGGTCGCGCGGGGACGTCCAGCCGTACGTGGCGCTGGCGCGCGGCCTCGATGCCGCGGGGCACCAGACCGCGGTGTGCGCCTCGCCGGCGTTCCGGTCGTTCATCGAGGGAAACGGCGTCGAGTTCGCGAGCTTCGACACCGGCGACCCGCAGGCGATGCTGCGCTCGCCCGAGGGACAGGCGGCGTTCCGCTCGACGCGAAATCCGCTGGCGCTCTTCGAAGCCCTGACGCGGCTGCTCGAGCCGGTGCTCGAGAAGGGCTACACCGATGCGTGCCAGGCGACGGTGGGAGCCGATGCGCTGCTCGCCTCGCCCGGGGGGCTTCCGATCGTCCACGCGTTGAATCAGTCGCGCGGCATTCCCTTCGCAGGCGCCCTCCTGCAGCCCTGCCACGCGACGCGCGACTTCGGCAGCTGGCTCTTCCCCGACGTTCCCGAGTGGCTGCCGTTCAAGGGCGGCGTCCGGCGCCTCAGCTACGCGGCCACCTGGCAGATGCTCTATCGACTGATCCGCAAGGCGAACGACGCGGCGCGGAGTCGAGTGCTCGGGCTCGGCCCGGGCGAGAATCCGTTCTCGGTGATGCTGCGCGAGCGCTGGCCGATGCTGTACGGCTTCTCGAGCTCGGTGGTGCCGCGCCCGTCGGACTGGGGCCCGGAGATCGAGGAGACGGGCTACTGGTTCCTGGACCGTCCGTCGGGCTGGACGCCGCCGAAGGCGCTCGAGGACTTCCTGGATGCCGGACCGAAACCGATCTGTGTCGGTTTCGGAAGCATGCCGTCGCTCGACCCGGAGCGGACGACCGCGCTCTTCACGCGCGCGCTCGAGCGCGCGGGTCAGCGCGGGCTCCTGCTCACCGGCTGGGGCGGACTCACGCGCGCGTCCCTGCCCGACTCGGTCTTCGCGCTCGAGGGCGCGCCGCACGATTGGCTCTACCCGCGCGTCGCGGCGGTCGTCCACCACGGCGGCGCCGGCACCACCGCCGCCGCGCTGCGCGCGGGCGCGCCCGCGCTGGTCGTACCGTTCATCGCCGACCAGCGCTTCTGGGGCCGGCGCGTCACCGCGCTTGGCGCGGGCCTCGGTCCGGTCGCGCAAAAGAAGCTCGACGTGGACGGGCTTGCCGGAATGCTGCGCGCGCTGGTCGAGAATCCGTCGTTCGGCGAGCGCGCTCGCAACGTCGCGGACGCGCTCGCGCGCGAGGACGGGGTCGCTCGCGCGGTCGCCGCGCTGCCCTTCTGAGCGACCGGCGCACGCCGCCCCGGTCATGCGCGTAGAATCCCTCGCGGAGGGAAGCCATGGCCACGCACCCGGGACCCGTGATCGTCACCGGTGCGAACTCGGGGATCGGGCTCGAGTGCGTGCTGCGCTTCGCCTCGCGCGGCTGGCAGACCTGGGGCACCGTGCGCTCCGCGGCCAAGGCCGAGGAGCTGCGCGAAGCCGCGCGCGCGGCCGACTGCGCCGAGCACGTGACCCCGCTCGTGCTCGACGTGTCCGATCACGCGCGCGTGACCGAGTGCTGGAAGGACCTGCCGGACTTCTACGCGGTCGTCAACAACGCGGGCTACTCGCAGTCGGGCGCGGTCGAGGAGGTTCCGGCCGCGCTGGCCCGTGCGCAGCTCGACGTGAACCTGATCGCGCCCGCGATCGTTTCGGGCTGCGCGCTGCCGGGAATGCGACGTCTGGGCGGCGGACGGATCGTGATGGTCTCCTCCGTGGCGGGTCGCGCCTCGGTCCTGCCGTTGAACGCCTGGTACCACGCCTCGAAGTTCGGGCTCGAGGCGCTCTCCGATGTGCTTCGCGTCGAAGTCGCCTCGTTCGGTGTGGCGGTTTCGATCGTCGAGCCGGGGTTCTTCAAGACCGGAATCACGGCTCGCGCGCGCGACATCGCGAGCGAGCACGCGTCGCACGCCGACTCGCCCTACGCGGATGCCTATGAGCGCATGGAGTCGCTGATCGCGCTTGTGGAGCGCTTCGCCCCACCGCCGTCGCTGGTCGCGCGCACGATCGTCTCGGCCGTCGAGAGCCGCTCGCCGCTGCGCCGCTACGTGGTCGGCCTGGACGCGCTCGCGACGATCGCAGCGGAGTCGCTCGCGCCGCGCGCGCTCACCGACTTCGCGATGCGCCTGGCCGCCAACTTGATGTCGAAAGGCTAGACTTGCTGCTCCCTGCTGCCGCCCGATGAGCCAGAACGTCGAAACCGCACAAGGCAAGCTGCTCGGCGAAGAGATCGCCGGGGTGCGCGTGTTTCGCGGGGTTCCGTTCGCACGAGCGCCGATCGGCGCACTTCGCTTCGCGCCGCCCGAGCCTCCCGCGCGCTGGCGAGGCGTGCGCGACGCGCTTCGCGCGGGCCCCGCGCCGCTGCAGGTCGGTGCGGCCTGGATGACGCGAATGCGTCTCGACGTCGGCGGACGCGTCGACGAGGACTGCCTCTACCTGAACGTGTACACGCCCGGAATCGACGGCGCGCGCCGCCCCGTTCTGGTTTTCCTGCACGGCGGCGCGTTCCTGATGGGCGCGGGCTCGACCGCGCTCTACGACAGTCGGCGCCTCGCCCGTCGCTCCGACATCGTCGTCGTCACGATCAACTACCGGCTCGGCGCGCTCGGCTGGGCACACCTCGGGCTGCTGCCCGGCTCGTCGCTTCCCGATGCGGTGAACCTGGGGGCGCTCGACCAGATCGCGGCGCTCGAATGGGTGCGGGAGAACATCGCCGAGTTCGGCGGCGATCCGGGAAACGTCACGCTGTGCGGTCAGTCCGCCGGCGCGATGAGCGCCGCCGCGCTCTGCGCCTCGCCACGAGCGCGGACGCTTTTCCGCCGCGTGATCCTGCAGAGCCCCGCCGGACAGAGCGTGATCGGCCGCGAGGAGGCGACGAACGTCGCGCGCATCTTCCTCGCCGAGTTCGGCCTCCGGCCCGAAACCGCACACGAGCTGCGCGACGTCGACGCCGGGCGGCTGCTGAAGGCGCAAGCGAGTGCGTGGCGGCGCACGTACAGCCCGTTGCGCCTGATGTCTTTCATGCCGGTCGTCGACGGCGCGATCCTGCCGGAGACGCCGCTCACCGCCATCCGCCGCGGCGCAATCGCCGACAAGGAGCTCATGATCGGCACCAACCGCGAGGAGTGGAAGCTCTTCTCGCTGGTCGACGGCGGGCTCGTCGCGATGCGCGAGGCCACGCTCGTCGCGAAGATCGCGAGCCTCTCCGATCCGCGCGAGCTCGCGCTGCCCGACCCGGAGCTCGCGAGCCGCTACTACCGCGACGCCGTCGCGGGTGACGGCGGCTCCACCGACATCGTCGACGTCTGGAACGCCTTCCAGTCCGCGCGCGTCTTCCACCATCCCGCGGCGCAGCTCGCCGAGGCGCAGGT